>CAZUEI010000071.1:0-9036 GCA_964618985.1 uncultured Chloracidobacterium sp. | reverse complement strand
CCGGCAGCCCGATAGGCGGCCGAACAGCGTGGAGCGGCCTCTCAGGCGGAACAACCGCTGTTCCCGCATACATTACAACGACCGTCAATCTGCCGCCGTCGTCTGTTAATCAGCTAGTTAAGTTGAGATGGCTGGTGGCATCCGACAGCAGCATCGTTGCTGCTGGCGATCAGGGAGCGCGTATTGACTCAATCGTGGGCACGGCATGTCCGACAACTGCCGCGGAAGTTTCGGTTGGTGGCCGTGTCCTGACGCCTTACGGCCAGGGACTGGTAAACGCGACTATGCTGATAAGCGATGAAAACGGCGTTGTTCAAATTGCACGAACAAGCTCGTTCGGCTACTACCGCTTCGACGGCATCCAGGCCGGACGCACATACATCGTCCGCGTTGACTCGCGGCATTACATCTTCGATCCTCAGGTCATTGTCGTGTTAGACAACATTGCGGACTTAGACTTTACCGGGCGGTAATAATGACTGGAGCGCAGGCATCCTGCCTGCTTTTCCGTAATGGTTTGAAACGATATCGAGGCCCTTATGAAAATAAGGGCCTTTTGTATCTGTTTCCAACAACCGGCCGCGTTATTTCATTGACAAACGAGCGAATGGGATATAATTCTCAGGAGCCTGTAATGTCGCGACTTGACCACTCATTCCAAACTGCCGGTTTTCGTTCTAAGACAATTGCCTTGGTAATGGGACTTGCGTTCATTGTGGCGACGGTTGTTTTGGCTGCGGCGAACGCCTCGAACAACGTGCCCGTGACGAGGGAGATCACAACACCGGTAATAAACTGCACGCCGCAAGTACTCTGGGACCAGATCGGCAGCACGGGAACGAACGGGACTGCTTCGCAGGATTTTGAGACGGCCAATGACGCATTCGACGCCGAGGCGGCGGAAGATTTCATGGTAACGTCGGGGCAAACGTGGACGATACAGAAAGTAGTTGCACGCGGAATATATTTTAACGGCTCCGGCCCGGCGGATTCATTTAATGTGAGGATCGGCACCAACCCGGGTTCCGGTACTGTGTTCAACGGACTAAGTTATACAAGGAACGGCGACGATTTCGAGATAACGCTGCCATCCGGCATTACGCTGCCGGCCGGAATCTACTGGGTATCGGTCCAGGTGAGAATGGACTTCACACCGGGCGGGCAGTGGGCGTGGGCAAACAGGGCTCCGTTGCCCTCCTTGAGCGTCGCCCAATGGAGAAATCCGGGAGGTGGCTACATGATCCCGCAGTGCGTGAAGTTTGCTGATCGTGGTGCAACCTGCGGGATCGATGCGTCGTTTCCTGAACAGGCATTCCGGCTCGAAGGATTGATCGTGGACGAAAGCTGCTCGACACCGACCGCATTTGATTATGACGGCGATCACAAGACGGATATTTCAGTATTTCGTCAGTCGGAGGGAGCCTGGTATCTAGAGCAGTCGCAGGCGGGACTTTTTGGAGCGCAGTTTGGGTTTGGCAGCGACAAGATAACGCCGGCGGATTTTGACGGCGACGGCAAAACGGACATCGCAGTTTACCGGCCTTCGGACGGGATCTGGTATGTCTTTAACAGTTCGAACGGCACGGTTTCGTATTATCAGTTTGGCCTTGTAGATGATCTGCCGACGCCTGCCGATTATGACGGTGACGGGAAGGCGGATGTGTCGGTTTTCCGGCCCTTGACGGGGACTTGGTATCGGCAGAACAGTGGAAACGGAACGTTCTTCGGCATTCAATTCGGAGCCAGTGAAGACAAACCGATCGTCGGTGATTTTGACGGCGACGGAAAGTCCGACATTGCTGTCTTTAGGCCTTCGACCGGTGCCTGGTATTGGATCAACAGTGGGGATAGCTCAATTCACGGCGAAATATTTGGCTTTGGGAGCGACGTTCTGACTCCAGCCGATTACGACGGCGACCGCAAGACCGATGTGGCAGTATTTCGCCCGTCTGACGGCTATTGGTATATCAGGAACAGTTCGAACGGAGCGTTCACATATAGCATATTTGGCCTTGCAACCGACATACCCGCACCAGGCGATTTTGACGGCGACGGAAAGGCCGACATAAATGTCTTTCGCCCGTCTGACGGCACCTGGTATCGCCAAAACAGTTCGAACGGCCAGTTCATCGCATTTCCATTTGGCACAAACGGCGACAAACCAACAATGACCGCATTCAGATATTAAATCAGCAGTAATTTTAGCCACAGATATACACAGATAAAAGAAAGATATTTTTTATATCATCTGTGTTTATCCGTCCGATCTGTGTTCATCTGTGGCTAAATTGTCGTCATATCCCGTCATGCGCTCCAGTCGGAAAGATACGTCATATTCGGAAAACCACGTCATATCCGGAAAGTTGGTATTTCAATTTGTCGGCGGTTGTGCTAGCTTGATGCGGGATAGTTGGAATTATGACAACTCAGACTTTTTGAAAATTTAATGCGACGGCAAAATTGATAACGACTCACTAAAGTTTGGGACACGTGGGACGGCCGGGACACGTGGGACAGTTGGGACAGTTGGGACACCGGGACAGCGTTCCAGCAAAGATCGGTTGTCGGTCAAGGCTTGGAACGCCTTAACCTGCCTATTTACAGGAATTACGCATTTTGCAGCGCAAGGTCTTACTTTTTTTCAAAAATCGTGGAACAGAGGCAAAATGCAGTACTTAACCTCAATGTAATGAGTAGTTTATGGCGTTCCATGCCAGTGTGGAACAGAAGTGGAACAAAAACGTTGGGACAGCGGGATGCGAAAAAGCTGTCTTTCCAGACAGCCTTTTCGTTCCCCCTTGTTTCCCCCTTGAACTAGAAATTGAGCTTTGCCCGGATTTGAGCAAGCCTCGGGCCGCCGACGGTTCCCGTAATGCGGCCGAAATCGGTCGTATCGGCGAGATCGTTGTTCGGGTTGGCGAGGTTGACACGGTTGAAGACATTGAATACATCCAAACCGATATCCACGCTCATTCGCTCGTTGATCCTGGTTCGCTTTACGATGCCGAGGTCGAATCGCTGCTGATCCGGACCGCGAAAAGTGTTTCGTCCAAGGTTACCGATGCCGCCCTGTGGTGAAGCAAAGCAGCTGCGATCGATGATGCTGTTGATATTCGATGTGCTGTATGAGTTTATTGCACTGCTATATGAATCGCAGACAAAATTGGGCCGCCCGAAGCCGAGGCGGTAAAGGCCGCCCGAGCCTCGCCAGAGATCGTTATATTGACCCGCCGTCGCTGAATTGATCTCAGGTTCGGCAGCAAAAACCGTGAAGGGAGTTCCCGATTGCCATTGGAAGAAACCGGAGAGGTCCCAACCATTGGTAAACCGGTTATTCGAACCACCATTTGGCAATGTGTAAACAAAGTTCGCGCTAAACCGATGAGTGCGATCAAAGTCCGAGCGTGCCCAGTTTGAGCCGAGATCACGCTGGTCGCCTTGTGTTACAAAGCCCGTGTTCGGAACGTCGGGCCTACCAGAACCAGCCGTACTGCCCGGATCGCTCGAATTGTCATCCATCGATTTTGACAGCGTGTAAGCAACGTTGAACTGAAGCCCACGGCTAAACCGCTTGGTCAAACCAAACTGTGCCGAATCATACTCGGAAGTTGATCCGTTGGTAAGCAGAAGAGCTTCAGGAACGTTAAAGCCCAACATCGGAACGCGAGCCTCGAAATTGATGATGGAACCATTCGGCGCGATATTGAGATCTTGCGTGTTACCCGTTGCCGGATTTGTAAAGCCAAATGCAACACCGCGGCCACGGTCGCGTGCAGTTGCCGCGGAATTCAACGGGCCGCGCGGGCTTCCGGCCAGAATATATGCCTGATTAAAGCGTTCATAAATATGGTCAGGTGTATTCGGGTCGTTAAGGTCGTAGCCTTGATTGAACGCGACCGACTGCAGCAATTGACGGCCGCGCGTTCCAGTGTAACGAGCTTCAACCAGCAGGTTGCGAGCGATCTCATACTGAAAGCCGACGTTGAATTGATGAACAAAAGGCGTTTTCAGATTGCGGTCAACTGCTCGGAACTCAAATGTTTCTGCAATGTTGCCGCGTATGCAGCCTGACGTGTTCGACGTTGTGCAGGTGCCTCCCGGAATTGCCAATGGGTTTAGGTTTCCGCGGGCATCGTTAAAGATCGGCGTGTTATCCCGTATCTGGTAACCTCCGTTCGGGTTTCCTGCTGCGGCATACCAAACCCTGAACGGCAGCCATTGATTGAGATTCAAATTTGTAGGCGTGTTGTTCCAGGCGTTCACGATCGGCACGTTACCTGACGGCGCCGTCTGCTCGATCTCGCGGAGGAAAGGGTAGTTGCTGAACACAGTATTTATGAACGCCGCCGAAGGCCGGTCATAGAACAATCCGTAACCACCCCGCACGACAAATCTGTCGTTGACCTTGAACGCCATGCCGACGCGCGGAGCAAAATTGTTCGTGTCCTGGCCGTTGAGGGTGTGCTTATTTCCCGCTCGCCGCGTGTTTGCAACGGCATTATCGACAATAGCGAGGCTCGTGCCTGCAACATTGTCAGGCACGATAAAGTTCGGAGCAATGGTGTCACAAACGCCCAGTGTTCCGCCCTGTTGGGTAAAGCAACTGTCGTAACCGGTGAAGTCAAAATTGCCAATGCGGCCGTTCTTTTCGGTCGGCAGCCCAAAGAATTCATATCGGATGCCGAGATTTAATGTGAGACGGTTTGTCAGCTTCCAGTCATCTGCGACATACAGTGAAATATCCTGAAAGCGAAAACTCTTATCCGTCAAACCGTATTGTGTGTCGGCCTCTTGCGCGTTGCCGGTGAGGAGTTGGACAAAGTTGTCAAATTTTTCAAATTCCGTCCCTTGCTCTTCGGGCAGGTTGGAATCGTATTGATAACGACGATACTCAACTCCAAACTTTACCGTATGTTTGTTTTTGACCCACGAAACATTGTCCGAAAGACTGATGGTTCGGGTATCTCTTCGGTTAAAAGAATCGTTTGGCCCGCCAAACGAGAAATTGGCAAGGGAATTACGTCCGACAAAATGCCCAAGACGTCGTGTCCCCGCACTGTTGTCAAAGTTCAATGCCGGGTTAGCAATGCCAAGCGCCGCGCTTGTCATTTCCTCGGCGAGAAACGGATCGTCAAGACTTCGCGTGTTGTTCAACTTAAAGAAACCGAATCGCAACTCGTTCGTTAAAGTTGGATTGATGATACGCGTGTAAGCCGTAGAAAGTGTGCGGTTACGATCGTCTCGCTTCAGGGTGAATGGCGATGCTAGGCTCGACGGATCGGGGAATGAATCGAAGCCTGGAAAATTTGTAAAGAAGAATGTCGCGCTAAAAATGTCGTTATTTGTCACGTTTGCATCCATGCGAAGCGTGAACTGCTGCTGGTCAAACCTGGACGGCTCGACGTTTCGCTGTTCCCCAAGCGGATTATTGCGTTGGAGCGTTCTGGCGGCTGTCGCCGGATATCCGATCTGAAACGTTCCGGTTCCGGTCTGATCGACAAACGGCGAGCCGTTGCTGTTAGTCAACGCTCTGAAAGTGCTGTTTGGAACCGGAATAACATAGCCGCCGGTAACCGGATTTCGCAGATTGAGCAGGCGGAACGCTACATCGGAAATGTCGGCTGCCGTTAAACAATTCGTTCCTGAACAGCCGTTATATTGATTGAATGCAGCCGCGATCGCAGCCTTGTCACCACGATTTTCGCCGAGAGCGACAAGAGCAAGCGGCAAAACCGTTCGGCTGCTTGCGGTCGAAACAAAACCGGTTTCAGCTTTCGTGTTTTGATAGCCTCCAAAAAAGAAGAGCTTATCTTTTTTTACAGGTCCGCCTATGGTAAATCCAAATTCTCTTCGGTCTGCTTTAGGTTTTTCGATCCCGGCTTCTTTGAAAAAGAAATCGTTTGAAGTGAGTTTTTTGTTTTGAAGATAGTAGTATGCCGAGCCGCGAAGATCATTTCCGCCGGATCGCGTGACAAGCTGAAAATTGCCGCCGCCGCTTCGCCCGGTTGAGGCATCATAGAGTGTGGTTTGCAGCTTTACTTCTTGCAGCGTCTCCGGAGCCGGCGATATATTGTCATTCATCGAACCTTCGTTGGTCGATATATTTGTAGCATCAATGCCGTTGAAATAGAGGCTCGTCGATGTTGTCCGGGTTCCGTTTACGGAAGGCGATTGATTGCCGTTTCCGTTTGTTGCGACGGGGGAGAGATCGGTGCTGACGCCCGATTCTGACGAAAGCAAGCCGGTGAAGCTGCGCGTGGAGGTCGGAGTTTTTATGAGTTGGTCACCGGTAATTTGTCTCGACACGGCCGAAGTTTCAGCCTGAACCAAAGGCTGCTCCGAAACGACATCGACATATACATCGGAGATCCCCGGATCAAGCGTTGCTTCGACCGAGCGAGTCACGGAAGCTTCGACCTCGACATTGGAACTCACGCCTTTCTTAAAGCCTTCTTTTTCATATGTCACGGAATAGTTGCCGACCGGCAGCGGAGTGAGTGTCCAATGCCCCTCATCATTGGTCACGACGTTGCGTGTAAGGTTGGTAGCGTTGTTCTTAACCGTTACGGAAGCGCCTTGTATGACTGCTCCGTTTTGGTCTTTAACAGTGCCGCTCAGGCCTCCGGTGGACTGCGCCATTATGTTTGTACATAAAAAAAATACAATTAATAAAATGATCGAGATCGTCTCTGCGTATGTCTGCTTTTTCATTGTGACTCCTTTTTAATACCTACTTGGAGAGCTAATAAACGACGCATTAGATACAGCTATCGCCTTTCCCCGCCCTCCCATTTGGAAAAATAAATGTAAAATCTCGGCTTGCAAGAGTCAGGATGAAGCCGCGAGGTTAACGGGATGTGACCTGAGTGTTAAATGAGTGTTAATTCTGTAATTCGGAGCGAAGCTGCATCCAGATCTCATAGTATTTCCATTCGGGCGGCGGGTTTTCTTCGCCGTGGTGGTCGGGTTTGAGGATGAGATCGCCGGTCGCGAGCAGGATGCGTTTTACTTCGGGATTTTGTTCAAGCTTGGCACGCATCGCGGCGACGATGAGGCGGTAATGCTCTCCTGGTGTTGCTGAGCGATATGGAAAACGCTTGCCCTGATATGTGCACCAGTCGATGCCGAGCTTTTTCATATTCTCCTCGGCAAGCGTTCCGGCGGATTTTGCTTCAAACGCCGTCATTTGCGCGACTTGCTCGCGGGTGAATTTCCAGGTCACGGTTTTGTCTTTTGCACGCTCGTCGTCAGGCCCTTCGGGATAGAGCATCATCTGCCAAAAGCCCTCGATGCTTGCATATCGCTCGCCGTCCAACTCAAACGGAGTCGCCGCAAAGTTCGACAAAATGCCAAGCTCATTCCGCTTCGACAAAATAACCTTGCCCGGCCCTGCTTCCTCCGGCAAAATTTCCCAATCTGGTTTATTAGGGTCGTTCGTTAGCTCGAACCAATGCGACGGGTAATTAGCTCGCGGATCAGATATTACTGGTCCATTGCAAGTCACCGCGAGTAGGACAACGACGGCTAGCATTGATAGCACAGCGGCCTTTTTACTCAGGCTTGCTAATTCCCTCGTCGTAGTAAAGGTACCAATTAGTATCAAGTTTTTTATAACAGGTATTCGACAACTGCGGATTGTCCAATGATTCCACCAACGGAGACGGTTCTTTCAAACTGTATGCATAGCCCTTCGATTTTACGACGGATTCATATTCATCGATTTCGGAAACTGCAACCGAAGCCGAAGCAACAACTACAATATCGCCTTCCTTTGAAATTCGATGGACAAGTGGGCCAAGTTGACTGAAAAGTCTTTTGTATTCATTCCAGCGTTCCGTGGAAAAGCCTGGTTGCGTGTCATGCCGCCAAACCGGGTTTCCTTCTAAAGAGACGTGTTCCTTATAAACCGTTCTTACGTTCGAATCCTCGTTCATCATTTGCACGATCTCCTCGAATTCTGCGCGATGATGAAAAAAGTTCTCCATTAATTTTTCATCTGGTGTCAGTGGTTGGTAAGGAAAAAAAGTTATGCAGCCGAACAAGGTAAGCAAAAAAAGGCAAATTCCAATCAAATGTTTCCGCCACATAAAAACCATAATATACCAACAAAGTCTTTCGAGACAATCAGATTATCGTCGTCACTATTTCGCGGATGCTGCGTTGGAGTTCGCGGTTGTCGGTTATTGGCGAACAATCTAAACTTATCTTTTGTTTGATTCGGTGCCATTTGATCTTGCTGTCCGAAGGTGCTCCGCATCCTCAAGGTCACGCGGGCGACCAGTCCGTTCCTTATTTTCCAGCAAGTCATCTATGGAAATGTAATCGACGGAGAGGTCACCTAGAAGGACAGTTTTACGGCGCTCCCAACAGGCGGCAAAATCCATTTCTTCTAACTGTGAGATTATGTCTATTCGGTTTGGAGGCAGGCCAATTTGGTAAAAGGTGCCCGGAACTGTCAGGTCTTCTTTCGAAAGATCGTGAAGCGGAGCTCCAAAAGTGCGAAGAGCAAACATGACCCGGTCAGCGTTTTCCTGAGACCTGTCTATCCAAACGTCGAGATCCTTGGTGTAGCGAGGTTCGACGTGTTCAATGTAGGCCCAGCCGCCGACAACGAGATATTTAACGCCCACCTCGTTGAATGTTCTCAACAGATCTTTGAAGTCTGAGTTCATCAGGATTTTTGCCGTTCATTTCCCAATAAGTGGTAACAAGTTCCCAACCGGCATCGGCGCGCTCTTTTGAAGTTAAGCCCTGCCAGAATTCGATGTCGAACTCACGGTCGGGCCGTTCGCCAAACTTTGAGAGTCGTGTTGTGATCGTGCGGCCGTCCTTGAATATCGCGCGCGTTTCTTGCATCTAACTATTATTATATCACGGTTTGGTGCTAAATAATCGTTGTTACGATCTCGCGGATGCTGCGTTGGAGTTCGCGGTCGTCGGTTATCGGTGAACAAATGGCGACCTCGGCGGCGGCGATGGGGGAGATGCCTTTGGCGATCATTTGGGCGGCGTAGATCAGCAGGCGGGTCGAGACGC
>CAZUEI010000070.1:0-9137 GCA_964618985.1 uncultured Chloracidobacterium sp. | reverse complement strand
TGTGAAAACAAAAAACACCAACATTATGATAAAGAAAATATTGCCTCTAGTTCTCATGTTTTTGGTGCTTGGCATCACGAGCTTTGCTCAAACCGCGACGCAGATATTCGACCAGGCAACAGTAGATTTCAAAGCAAAGCGTTATCAAGCGGCCGCGGATGGTTATACACGTTATTCGCAGATGGTACCATCTGACTCATCCGGATTTTTTAATCTTGGATTGAGCTACTACAACCTCGACCGCTATAACGATGCCATAGCCCCTTTTAAGGAAGCTGCGCGATTAAAACCCGACTACTATAACGCCTTCTACTATCTCGGGTTGTCTTACTATTTTCAGGAAAACAATGGCGAAGCGGAAAATGCATTGCGACGAGCAGTTCAGTTGAATGGAAGCAACAGTTACGCCCGTTATTGGCTTGGCAAGGCCCTTTACGTTCTTAAGCGGGACGGCGAGGCAATGAGAGAAGCGCGAGAGGCGATCAGTCTGGACCCGAAATATGGCTATTCGCATGCGCTTTTAGGAGATTGTTTATACAGCACCAAACAATATTCCGATGCGATAACAGCATATAAAGAGGCCGCGAGGCTTTTGCCCGACAATTCTGGCGTTCGTTATTATCTCGGCCAATCCTATTACGGGCTGAAGGATTATAAAAACGCAATTCCAGCCTTTCAGGAGGCGGTGAGATTAAAGCCGAGTGATTATCAGGCTTGGGTTTATTTGGGCAATTCGCTTGATTACGAAGCGCGTGTTACGGAAGCGATCGCTGCTTATAAAGAAGCGCTCAAACTCAAGCCGGATGATGCTGACGCCTATGCCGAGCTAGGCGTGTTACACAACCGCTCAAAAAATTATGGCGAGGCCGAAAGATATGCGCGCGAGGCGATCAAGCGAAGGCCGGACTATGCAAAGTATCATAAGCAGCTCGCATTGAACCTTCGCATGTTAAAGCGGTTCGACGAATCACTGAATGCGATCAATGAGGCGGTCCGCCTTTCGCCCAAGGATGTCGATATTATGTTTGAGCTCGGGCAGCTTTACGTTGATATGCGCAATCAGGCGCGAACGGCAGGAAAAACGGTCGCCGCGAACGGCTACGAACTAAAGGCGAAAGAGCAAGTCACGAAATTGCAATCACTCGATCCGGACAAGGCGCAAAAATTGAGTGATATGATAACTCCGCCGACAAGACGTTAAATTAAGGTTTTTTCCCTGTAGGATTTTTTTATGCGAAGGCCTTTTCTTTTAGTTATTTTGATCGTCTTTTTGACAGTCGTTTCTTTTCCGCAGGACAACGCTGCACCGAAGAAAGCAGCCGGGTCGGATAAACCGCCTGTCGCCAGTGTCGTGAACACACCAGTTGAACTTGCAAAGGCCACTCTTACGGCCCACGGCGGTGACAAGCTGAAAAAGATGACGTCACTCGTCGTTCGCGGCACGGTTGATATCACCGGCGCGTTCAGCATGGTAATACCGGCGACGTTTATGATGGTCATCGCAGGCGAACGTTACGTCTTCGAATTTAATAATCCAGTTCAGCCGCTGAAACAGATTTTCGACGGCAAGAACACATTTTCGTCGGGTTACGAACTGCCGCCTATGACCAGCCTGGGTTTTCCGCTACTACAAAAGATTGGCGAGACAGGTTACGTCATCGCAGCACTTCCCGAAGCGAAAAAGAAAAAGAACGGCTTTCGCATTACAACGCCCGACGGATTTTATACCGATTTCTTTATAGACGAAAAGAACTTTCAGATGAAGGGATACGAATCGAGCTACGATGTAAATGGCCGCCTGGCTACAACTTCATTCGAGATCGACGAGTTTCTTAACGTCGAAGGCGTTATCGTTCCGAAAAAATATTCACAACGCTTCGACCTCGGCCAAATGACGGTTTATGCGAGCTTTAAGACAAAGGATATTTTGGTGAACTCGGTGATCGCGGACGATGTTTTTGCGATGCCTAAATAAGAGTATTTATTTGGCAAAGCGGCTGGATTTCCACCAATCGATCGTTTTTCTCAGACCTTCTTCCAGACCGACGATCTCCGAATAGTCGAGACAATCGATCGCCCGTCGATTGTCAGCTTGCGAGTGTTTTATGTCACCGCTGCGCGGTGGCTGGTAGTCCGCGACGGCGTCTGGAGTGTTTGTTATTTTCTTGAGAACTTCCAAAAGCTCATTCAGTGTGATCCGCTCGCCGTTAGCGACGTTCATCGTTTCGCCTAAACCAAGAGTCGTTTGGGCGGCCTTGATATTGGCGTCAACTACATTCGAAATGTAGGTAAAGTCTCGCGACTGTTCACCGTCACCGTAAATAACAGCCGGCTTTCCGGTCATGAGAGCATCGATGAAGCGCGAGATCACCCCCGAATACATTGACGCCGGATTTTGTCGAGGGCCAAAGACGTTGAAATATCTAAGCGAAATGGCTTCGAGGCCGTAAACGTTGTGAAAGGCACTGCAGTAAAATTCACCGGTCAATTTTGCCACTGCGTAAGGCGATAGCGGATCTGGCCGCATCGTCTCGACTTTTGGCAGAATAGGCTGGTCGCCATAGGCAGAGCTGGAAGCTGCATAAACGAAACGCTTCACTCCGGTATTCCTTGATTTGACGAGCAGGTTAAAAGTTCCGTCAACGCAGACGCGATGAGTTTCGGCAGGGTCTTCGACCGAGCGCGGAACGCTCGGCAGGGCAGCTTGGTGAAATACAATTTCTGCTCCCTCGATGGCTTTCGACAACGCGGCGTCATCATTAATGTCGCCTTGGACAAAATCAAAATCGCCCTCAATCTCTTCCAGATTTTCACGAAAACCGGTCGACAGATCGTCAATGATAGATACGCGGGCACCTTGCCTTATCAACTCCTCGGCAAGATTCGAGCCGATAAATCCTGCTCCTCCCGTAACCAGTACCTTACTCGTAAACGACATTGTTTCCTTGTCTATCGTCTGATCTTACCGGCCTACGCCGACATATTCAAAACCAAACTCGCGCATATCGCCAGGCTCGTATATGTTGCGAAGGTCGGCGATCTTCGGCGACTTTAAAAGCTTTTTGACCTTCTCCATATCGAGAGCACGGAACTGGTTCCATTCGGTAATTATCAGGAGCATATCGGCCCCGGTGATCGCATCATATTCATCGACTGCGTATTCGATATCGGGAAGAAAATGTTTGGCCTCGTCCATCGCGACCGGATCGTATGCCTTTACCGATGCGCCGCGCTTTATCAACTCTTTGATAATATCTATCGCCGGCGATTCGCGCATGTCGTCGGTTTCGGGTTTGAAAGAAAGGCCGAGAACGCCGATTTGCTTTCCTTTCACGTCACCGACCATCTTTTCGACTTTTGGGATCATTGCCTCTCGCTGACGCTCATTCGCTTCGATGACCGCGTCCACTATCAATGTTTCGACGCCGAACTGATCCGCAACGGTTGTTAACGCGCGTGTGTCCTTTGGAAAACAGGAGCCGCCGTAGCCTGGCCCTGGATGCAGGAATTTACGTCCGATGCGATTGTCCATTCCCATACCGCGTGCCACGTCGTGAACGTCGCAGCCGATGGCGTCGCAAAGATTGGCTATCTCATTTATAAAGGTGATCTTTGTGGCGAGAAAGGCGTTCGCGGCATATTTGATAAGTTCAGCCGCTTCGAGCGATGTGATAACGATCGGCGTTTCGATCAGGAAAAGCGGCCGGTAGAGGTCTTTCATCACTTCTATCGCACGTTCCTCATTGCTGCCGATGACCACTCTGTCGGGGCGCATAAAGTCTGTGATCGCGGCGCCCTCGCGGAGGAATTCGGGGTTGGATGCAACGCCAAATTCGGTTGGTTCGGCCAAATGCTTGTTGACAAACTCACGCAGCCATTTACCGGTACCAACAGGAACGGTCGATTTTGTGACGAGCACCTTGTAACCGTTCATTGCCTCTGCAACATCCTTGGCCGCCTGCTGATAAAAACTCATATCGGGCGAGCCGTCGTCTTTCGGCGGCGTGCCGACAGCCAGAAATACGACAAGAGATTCTTTGACGGCTTTTGCGAGGTCTGTCGTGAAATGAAGGCGGCCCGCTTCGACGTTCTTGTCAACGATCTTGTCGAGCCCCGGCTCATAGATAGGTATAATACCCTGGTTCAGCTTATCGACCTTTGTCGTATCGACATCGACACACGTCACATGAACGCCAAATTCCGCAAAACAGGCGCCTGTGACCAATCCAACATATCCCGTTCCAACAACTGCTATGTTCATATATATTCAACACAATAGATAGATATACGATCATTTCCTATAAATTCTTATAAATAATCGCAAGTCCAAACAAAATTATGCGGGTCACATGTAAGAACGTGACCCGCAAATATCTGGCAAATCAAAAATCCTGATCAGCGAACGTTACTAATAACGGTAACTCCGCCGCCTGTATTGGTATCATCGCCCTGCGTTGCGAGGAATATCCCCACGCCTGCTGCACCGGCGGCAAGCAGAAGCAACCATGGCAGTCCGGCTACTGCGGGGCCCGGGATCGAGTTCGGACGCAAACACGGTACGCAGCCCTTTTGCGCAAGGCTGCCTGCGGTCGCTGATGTTCCTGCAGCGACCTGCTTGTCGGTCGAACCGCTCTTCATGGTGACGAGGCCGGAAGTTGTGTCAACGTGAGTATGCGAACACTCAACCTCAACCAAAAAATTGTCAGCTTGCGATGAATCAGCTACAACCGTTGCATCCTTTGTCGTTACAGTCGCGGCAATGCCTGCGGAATTTGAAACGCGTGTCTGGCCTTGTGACAAATTTACGACGATACTGTTTCCGGAAAAAATGAGTGTCGCATTTGAATCGGCGAGCACCTCGACACGGCCTAGTTTTCCGAGGCTTACCACCGCGCTTGAATTAGCTCCCACAGCGATAACTGCTCCGGAAAGCACGGTCGAGTTTGAAACTGTCGGCTGTCCGTTTACAGTGACCTGGCCGGTAACCGTGATCTCGCCTTTCTGATCGACCGGCAAGGCGAACGCAACCATTGAATATACACACCAAACTGCACCAACCGTTATTAATGTGACGAATTTACGAAATATATTTTTGCCCAGCATTTGACTTAATCTCCTTCTGAATCAATCCTTCTAAAAAACATTACCTTTCGGCGAAGCCTTGCGGCCAGATCGTTATAAGAAAAGTAATAAAAACTATTAGCTGGTGGGGCTGACGGATGATGTGCCCGCACCAAAATTATTCTCGTTGCTATCGCTCGTGGCGAGAATGATGCCGGCCACCGCTCCGCCGAAAATAAGAGCAAAAGCCCACCAATTATTACTGCCGGAGGCTGCGGCTGCAGGCGAAGCAGTGTTTGCGTTTGCCGATGCAGTGTCTCCCGCATTAAGCTGGACCTCTCCTGACAAGGTCTTGACGCTTACGCTTTTGGCAGCATTGAGAACCGTAATGCTTCCGGCGGCGAGATCGCCGTTGATAGCGGCGGCATCAAACGAAAGGGCGAACGTCGTGTTCGGAGCAAGTTCGATCCTTCCGGCTTTGCCGAGATTAATGATCGCGCCTGCGCCTTCATGCGTTGAGATAGTGCTCGAAGAAAAGATCGTGCGGCCGCTTTTCACCGGCTCGCCATTGACTGTAACCGCCGCTGTTTCTGATGCAGAGTTTCCCGTGACAACGATCTCACCGGAGATCTTTCCATCACCGGCCAAAGCCACCATCGAGTATGTCGCAACTAACACAACCGTCAGGCACATCGTAAATGCCTTGTGAATCAACAATTTGCTATTCATAGTTCTCCTCTCGTATCGCTTCCAATCAATAATTTCAAAAAAATAAACCTATCAATACTTTTTACACGAATTAGATAGTGATGTCAATGAATCCACACTAATCCCGCATAAAATTGAGAAAATTACCAACTTCGGCTCTTAAAAACTTCTAAGCTCAAATTTGATACATATTTATACCATAATTTCGGGCCGATTCAAACGACGAATATCAAAAAATGGCGGGCGAGTTAAATTATTACCCCTTTTCCGGCTGTAACCTTTGCCGAAAAAGGGTTTTTTTGGTCTAATTTGCTCTATCACAGACCTTTTTCGAGGAGAAGACCAATGAAGGTAAAGCTGCTTGTCGTAATGTTCGTTTTGGCGATCGCCGCCGGCTGTTCGACCGCCCCGAAGGAAAAGAAGATCAGGATCGGCTTCGCAATGGACACGCTCAAGGAAGAGCGCTGGCAGCGCGACAAGGATGCGTTTGAAGCCCACTGCAAAAAGCTGAATGTCGATTGCCAAATAACCGTCGCCGACAATAAGGACGATAAACAGGCAAATGACGTTGACAACCTGTTGACCAAAGGCGTTGACGTGCTCGTGATAGCGCCGCACAACGCGACGCAGGCGGCTTCGATGGTTGATAAAGCCAAGGCCCAGGGCGTCCCCGTCATTAGCTATGACCGCCTAATAAATTCGGACAAGATCGACGTTTACATCTCGCATCAGGTTCCGGTCATCGGCAGGAAGATCGCCGAATACGCCATCGGCAAAGTTCCAAAAGGGAATTATGTGATGGTTTACGGAGCCTCGACCGACAACAACGCCGTCATTATGAAGAAGGAGCAGCTTGCGGTCCTTCAGCCCGCTCTCGATAAAAAGGAGATAACGATCGTTGCTCAGGATTTCACCAATGACTGGAAGCCTGAGTTGGCTCTGAATTTCGCCGAGAACGCCCTGACGCAAAATAAGGACAACATCCAGGCATTTGTCGTCTCAAATGACGGAATGGCAGGCGGCGTCATCTCGGCTTTGGAAAAGCGCGGGCTCGCTGGAAAGATACTCGTGACAGGCCAGGACGCCGGTCTCGAAGCGCTGCAAAACATTGCCACAGGCCGGCAGACGATGACCGTTTATAAACCCATTGTCCCGCTCGCCAACGCCGCCGTCGAAGCCGCGATCAAACTCGCAAAAAAAGAAAAGCTCGACACCAAGCCGTTTATGAACGACGCCCTTGGAAAAGAAATTCAGGCGATACTTCTCGAAGTCATGACTGTAGATAAGACAAACCTCATGGACACCGTCATAAAAGACGGATATGCAAAATTTGATGACGTATATAAAAATGTCCCGGAATCCGACCGTCCGAAGAAGTGACGAGTTGCAGAAGCCCGCACAAGGTAAGGGCATCCTGTCTAAATGCTAATTGCTGAATGCTTATTGCTAAATGCTAAATGACATCGTCCTAGCCGTCGATCTCGGCGGAACAAATCTCCGAATGGCGGCGGTCGATCGCGACGGCCGGATACTTGCCCGCGCGCGAACTGAAACACCCAAAAATAATGGCCCCGCAGGCTTGCTGGATGCCATTGCACACCTCGCCGATGAATGCCGGGCGGCTCTAAATGCAGATCAGAAGGTTGTTGGTTTCGGTGCGGGAATTCCGGCAAATATTGTAAATGGCCCGGTGCGTGGGCTTCCAAATTACAGCGAGATCGAAGGCATGGATCTCAAGGCCGAACTCGAAGCAAAATTTGGTGTGCCTGTCGCTCTCGAAAACGACGCGACCGCGGCCGCGATCGGCGAAAACTGGCTAGGCGCATCAAAGGACGTTCGCGATTCGATAATGATTACGCTAGGCACCGGTGTCGGCGGCGGCATCATTATTAATAATGAACCGCTGCGCGGCATCGACGGCACCGCCGGCAAACTCGGCCACATCAACGTCGAGCCCGACGGCCACCCATGCAAATGCGGCAGCAACGGCTGCATCGAAGAATACGCCTCAGCAACCGCGATCGCCCGAATGGCCCGCGAGTCTGGCCTCAACGTATCAACTGCGCTAGAGGTGTATCAGTTGTCAGAACCGGGAGCGATAGCGACTGGGTCTAAAGCGACAGCCGCTCAGGCCGTCTTCCAAAAAGTTGGCCGCTATCTCGGCATCACGCTCGGTAGTCTCGCAAATGCACTGAACCCCGAAATGATCATCATCGGCGGCGGAGCCGCTGCCGCATGGGACGCTTTTATCGAACCGCTCACGACCGAACTCCACTACCGCGCATTCAACGAACCCGCCGACCGGGTCCAGATCGTCCGCGGCAAACTCGAAGATGACGCAGGCATCCTCGGCTCCGCCCGTTCGGTGTTCCTAAGTCTGTAGCCACAAGTGCAGAAGCGTGGACATGATGAGGCAGTTCCAATGCAAAAGAAATACCGAATTAATAATATGTGAGTTTACGTTGGAATGTTGCAGTTGGCGGAATACCTAGGTGAGTGGCCGCAGACGTTTTACTTCGTCGTTCAGTCCAATTCCCGTACCGATCAAAGTCATACTGATAGGTTTCTTTGATCAATTGTTTACCCGACCCATCGGCATCGACAAACTCGGTTGGATTTCCCTTATCGTCGTATTTATATGACTCAGTATGCGTACCTTCCTCGTCTTGAAATGTTGCCTTAGTAATACGGCCCGCCTCGTCGTATTCGTCGGTTTCTATGACGGTGGATTTGATTGGTAGCGTCTCAAAGACGCGTGTGATCTTCACGCGACGCTCAGCAGGATAAGCAAAAGTTTCCGTATAGCTAAGCTTGTCAAACAGGTAATCAATCATCGATGTCAAACGGCCGCTGGAATCATAATTGTAAAGTCTTTTATTTCCTAACCGCCGACCGTTCTTTTCAATGATCTCGGAAGTCAAAAGCCTGCCTTGCGAGTCGAAAAGCCAAACGATATTGCGACCGTTCGAAACTCCCTCGTCGATTCGGGTTTTGTCACGACTGAACGTAACTGAGGAATACTTATAGGTAATCGTTTTAACGGGTCCAAACGCCTGAGGTGGTTTGTTACTGATAGCCTGTTGAGCGAAGGTCGAAATTCCACTTAGTGCCAATAGAATAATAAGAAGGAGTAATTTCATGTCAACCTGCCGTAAACAATCGATGCATTAAAAGTGATAATACATCAGGAGAGAGGCAAAGACGCAACCATCCCACACATCGGCGGGAATTACCCTTATTTGTGTCGGTAGGTGATTCGGCCTTTTGTCAGATCGTAGGGCGAAAGCTCGATGTCCACTTTGTCGCCCATCAATATGCGGATGCGGTTGCGGCGCATTCTGCCCGAGATAGTAGCGAGAACCATGTGG
>CAZUEI010000069.1:0-9151 GCA_964618985.1 uncultured Chloracidobacterium sp. | reverse complement strand
GATAATTATTCGGAAGTTCCCGAGTCTTGCCAGACGTATTATACCGGCCAGTCTGCACTCGAATGGTCAAAACTGATAGCCGAAAGATACGTAGAATATTATGCCCATACACGGAATTTCCGCTCGTGCATCTTTCGGCTCTCGACCGTCTATGCCCCAACGAGCAAAGGCAACACGCCTAATTTTGTCGGTCATTATATTGACGCAATAAACAAGGGCGAGCGTCTGCAACTGCCGGCAAACGGCACGCCGCGCCGCGATCTGCTCCACGTTGACGATCTTTCAAAAGCGTGTGCGGCGTTTGTCGATTCAATAATTCGCCACGGCCTCTATAATCTCGGCGGAGGAATTAGAAATGCAGGAACGCTTAGAGAAGTTATCGCCAAGATGGAAGAAGTCTCTGGCCTGCAGGCTGTGATCGATGAAGATAATCCGTTGCCCGCACCGGTGCCCGTGAATTACGTCACAGACATCAGTCTTGTAACTCAGGAATTGGACTGGCAGCCTGAGGTCGATCTGGCTGACGGCTTGAAAATGTTATTTTAGCCTTAATGAAGATTCTTGTAAGAGGAACTAACTGGATCGGTGACGCCGTGATGTCGATACCGGCATTGCGTGAACTGCGCCGCATTTTTCCTGATTCGCAGATCACGCTGCATACGCGCTCGTGGGCGGAAGGGTTGTTTCGCGATGTGGATTTTATTGATGAGCTTGTGACTTTCGACAAACATCGCTGGAAAGTCAAGGACGTTTATGACAATTCGCAATTCCTTCGTGACGATAAATATGAACTCGCGATCCTGCTGCCAAATTCTTTTGAAGCAGCTTTGACCTCTTTCTTAACTCGCATTCCGCGTCGCATCGGCTACAACAAAGACGTTCGCGGCCTGCTTTTAACCGATCCTATCGCCGTGCCCGAATGGAAGAACCGTAAACACGAAGTTTTTTATTATCTGAATCTAATTGCTGAAACCGAACGGCGAATCCTCGGCCATGATACGGTCTCCGATGCGATCCCGAACACCAGTCTCGACATTTCGGATGAGCGAAAAAGCGACTCCAAACAACAGCTTGTTGATTTTGGCGGCGATCTCAGCAAAAAGACTGTCGCACTTGGCGTCGGCTCGACGAACTCACGTGCGAAGCGCTGGCTGCCGGAACGCTATGCCGAATTGAACGACAAACTGCAAACTGAAATGGATGTCAACGTCGTTCTGGTCGGGGCAGAGTCTGAAAAAGATGTTTCGGACGCAGTTGCCAAACTTTGTGAAAAACAACCGATCGATTTAACCGGAAAAACAAATCTGGCAGAAGCCGTAGCGCTTCTTTCCGCGATCGATCTTTTGATCTCAAACGACATGGGCCTTGCTCATGTAGCGCCTGCGGCCGGCACACCAACCATCGCTATTTTCGGCCCTACAAATTCAGAAACTACGCGGCCATATTCATTTAATTCCGAGGTCATTCGAAAAGATGTAGAATGTTCTCCTTGTATGCTGCGCGATTGCCCGATCGATCATCGCTGCATGACGCGTATAACAGTTGACGAAGTTTTCGAAGCAGCAAAGCGCAGGCTAAACGATGAAGAAGAATAGGAAGAAGCAACCGGCAGTATTTCTTGACCGCGACGGCACGATGATCGAAGAGGTCAATTACCTCTCGCGTGTCGAACACCTGCGCCTTTTTCCATTTACTGCGAACGCTGTCCGACTGCTAAAAGAAAATGGCTTCCTCGTTATCGTCGTGACAAATCAATCAGGCATCGGCCGCGGCATTTTTGATGAAGCTTCAATGCACACGATCCATGAAAGCATTCAATCGGAGGTTTCGGGAATGGTCGACGCCTTCTATTTCTGCCCGCACCTGCCATGCGACGGCTGCAATTGCCGCAAGCCGAATCTCGGCATGATCGAATCTGCAATGGCAGATTTTAATATTGACCTCGAGAATTCTTGGATGGTTGGCGACAAAAAAATTGACATTGAAACTGCCGCTGCTGCCAGAATACAAAGTGCTTTAGTATTAACAGGTTACGGACGGCAACATCAGGCTACACTCGAATATCCACCGAACATAGTTTTAGACGATTTAGGGGAAGTTGCTGTCAGAATAGTAAGTTAACTTCTTCCAAAATCATCGTCCAATCTTTCGATATCATCCTCGCCAAAATAATCGCCTGTTTGGGTTTCGATGAGAATGAGCATTTCAGTTTGTTCAGGGTTTTCGATGCGGTGTGCGTCGCCGCAACCTATGTCGAGCGATTCACCGGCTTTGACTAGAATTTCATTGCCGTTTAGTGTTACTTTAGCTATACCGCGCACAACGAACCAATGTTCGGCGCGGCGCGTGTGCCGTTGGTAACTAAGACGTTTCTGCGGCAAAACCTCGAGTCTCTTTACTTTGTAATTATCACCTTCGTCAATGACGGTGAAACTGCCCCAGGGCCGCTGATCAAAAGCGGGCGAATTGTTTTGATTTTCGGTAGTTTCCATTTTGCTGTTCAGTGAATATGTTCAGTTTAGACGAAAAGGTCGCAACAGCCAACTCAAAACAGATGCTCAAGATCCAGACGCTTATCATCGGGCGACTGTTGGCGATCTTTCTTCTGCTTGTGACCAGTTGGTTCTGGTATAGCGGGACGCTGAACCTTTCTTTTGATACTTTTCCGCAAGGGCTTTTTCTGGTTTTCCTGATCTCTGTTGGGCTGACGATCGTTTACTTTTTTTTATTACGCCTAAGCAAAAATCTTTCATGGCAAATACGAACTCAGTTTTTTCTTGACGCTCTTTTGATAACGTGGCTTGTATGGCGGACGGGTGATCTCACATCACCCTATATAACACTCTATATCGTCCTCATCAGCGTTACCAGCTTTTTTCTCAAACCGCTTGCAACGCTTTTTATGGCTGTGTTTTGCGCTTTATTGTTCATCACGCTTGCACTGCTAACTAATAATGCCGTGATCGAGGGCTTCGGCATTGCGCAGCCGACAGGCAAAGCTGTTCAGATCGTCAGCTTTCACGTCGTTGCATTTCTTGTTGTCGGCCTGCTGGCATCGAGATTGTCCGATCGCAGGTCATCAGGCGAGGAACTTGAGGAAACGGCAAAGACCCTCGCCAGCCTGCGCGTTCTTCACGAACGCATTGTTGAATCGATCCGCTCGGGCCTGATCACAACCGATCTCGAAGGCAACATATACACTTTCAACGCCGCTGCGACTGAGATCACAGGATACAGGCTGGACGAAATGCAGGGCAAATCGATCAATTCCCTTTTTGGCGACATTCGCGAACAGATTGACCTCTCACTCGCCGCTGCGGGCGAAGGTGAACAGTTACCCCGCTTTGAATGTGATCTGCTAACGCCCGAAGGTTTTGCCGTGCGTATCGGCTACAGCGTTTCACTTCTTTTTTCAGAGATGCATGAAGCCACCGGTTTGATCATTACGTTCCAGGATCTTACGGAGATACGATCTATGGAAGAAAGCGTCCGTCGTAAAGACCGTCTCGCCGCAGTTGGGCGTGTGGCCGCCGGTCTTGCACATGAGATACGTAATCCTCTGGGAGCGATGCGGGGAGCAATCCAGGTACTCGAATCAAAAATGACAGCCGAACCCGTCCAAACCGGTTTGATGGACATTATTCTTAAGGAATCGGACCGGCTTAACAGCATTATCACTAACTTCCTAGGCTATGCTCGGCCGATGGCAGCCACATTTTCTGACACAAATGTCGGTGAGGCTATCAATGACACGATCACACTGCTAAAGCACAGCCCGGATGTAAAAGAGCATCACAAATTGACAGTTAATATCGGAGACGATCCAGTCACTATCTCGGCTGACATCACTCAGTTGAAACAGATATTCTGGAACCTCGCTCGCAACGCTCTCCAGGCAATGCCCAATGGTGGCGAGCTTATTGTCGGCGTCGAACCGATGCCAAACAACCGCATTCGCATCACCTTTGAAGACACCGGCATCGGAATGTCGCCAGATCAGGTCGAGCAGCTTTTTGAGCCTTTTGCAAATTCGACGACCGGCGGCACGGGGCTCGGTCTTTCCATCGTCTATCAAATTGTCAAAGATCACAACGGCGCCATCAATGTCCGCAGCCGCAAAGGCGAGGGAACCGTAATAACCGTCGATCTGCCAAAGGAAAATCGGCGTGTCCATGCCGACACGACAAATGGCGATGAACCGTCGAAATTAAAGGAATTTTTGAATGTCGCAAACAATAAGACAGATATTTCTTCTTGAATTACAGGCTTGAAATTTGTGACAATAGAGCTACGGCGTTATTTTGCAATTGACGCCATCCGTTTCCCGCTTGCGAGTTAATTAACCTTTTCTTTTCATGCCTAACATATTAATCGTTGACGACGAGCAAAGTTACCGCCAGCTTTTGAGCCTTGTGTTCGAATCAGACGGCAACAAGATCCGAACAGCAATGAACGGGCGGCAGGCCCTTGATCTGCTGCAGGAGGAGCCTGCGGACGTGATCATTTCCGACGTCAAAATGCCGGACATGGACGGGATCGAGCTTCTTCGAGCACTGCGAGAAACTCAGCCTGACATTGGCGTGATACTGATGACCGCATTTGCCTCTGTCGAGACTGCACGCGAAGCTTTCAAGCTGGGTGCCGACGATTTTATTACGAAGCCGTTCGATGTCGAAGAATTAAAGCTGATCGTTCGTAAAACGCTAGAAAAGCAGGCGCTCATTGATGAAAATCGGGCTTTCAAGCGTGCTCAACGCGAACGCGGCAGCGTAAAAAATATCGTTGGCACTTCGGCTGTGATGAATGCGATATATCAAATGATCGAAACCGTCGCCGAAGTTCAGTCAACAGTTCTAATCACCGGCGAGAGCGGAACCGGAAAAGAACTGGTTGCGAGAGCCATACACGACCTTAGCCCTCGTGCCGAAAAACCATTTATTTCGATCAACTGCGGTGCTTTCACAGAAACGCTTCTCGAATCCGAGCTTTTCGGGTATATGAAAGGCTCGTTTACAGGTGCCAATTCAAATCGAAAAGGTTTATTCGAGGCGGCTCATGGTGGAACGATCTTCCTCGATGAGATCGGTGAAATGTCGCCGGCAATGCAAGTCAAGCTCTTACGCGTTCTTCAGGAAAGACGAGTTCGGCCTGTTGGAGCTCATGATGAACAGGCCATCGATGCCCGCGTTATTGCCGCGACAAACCGTGATCTTAAGCAGATGAGCGACGACGGCTCTTTCCGCGAAGACCTTTTTTACCGCATATCGGTCATACCTATTCACCTGCCGCCGCTACGCGAGCGCTCCGGCGATATAGGCGAACTGATCGATTATTTTGTAAAAAAATTCTGCGATCAGGCAAGCAAAGATCTAACGATCTCGCCAAAAGCGGTTAACATCCTCGAAAATTACGCCTGGCACGGCAATGTCCGCGAGCTCGAACATACAATAGAACGTGCCGTCGCGCTCGAACGTTCCAACGAGATACAGCCCGAACAGCTTCCCGATCACATCACGAATTACAATCCGCAGCGTATAAATGCTGAATTCGATCTGCCCGACACCGGCATTAATCTCACCAGCCATCTCGACAACCTCGAAAAAACCTACGTCGTCGAGGCCCTACGCAAAACCGCCGGAAACCAAACCAAGGCGGCCGAACTACTCCAAATGCAGGTCCGCTCTTTAAGGCATCTACTCGACAAACACAGCATTCGCAGCCTCTCGGCTCAAATGCGCTCTTCCGATTAAGTAGTCAGCGCGGAGTTGCGTCCCAGAGAAATTTTCAACGCAGAGAAAACAATTCATTTTGCCCGCGAATAGCGCGAACAAAAACAAATAAGAAATTAGCCGCAGATTTACGCAGATAAGAGAGAAACTGGCTAAAGATTCTTTATCTGCGGCAAAATTTTTTCGCGTCTTTTCGCATGTTTCGCGGGCAACGAACTGGCCGCCCGCTTACGCAGGCGGTCTGACAAAAATCCCTTATATTGACACTTTTTGTCATTGCCGCATTACCAAAAACTGTTAAAATCAGTGTTCAAAACAACTTGCCCTGATTTCCCCCATAGCTCACCCCGCCTGCTAACCTCTTTACTCTCTTAACTTAGCACTCCGCAAACTCTATAAACCCGCCGTGGCACGCCTATTGATATTACAACTGCGGCCTGAGAAAGGTACATAGATTTCAAACTTTAGGAGATTGTGAATTAGTCATGAAAAATCAGAAAGGTTTCTCGCTTATCGAACTTTTAATCGTTGTTGTCATTATCGGTATTATTGCCGCTATTGCGATCCCGAACTTGCTTGCCGCTCGTCGCTCTGCGAATGAGGGTTCTGCTATTTCGGCTAGCCGTACGCTGCATGGTGCTCAGATGACGTATGCTTCAACCTATGGTAATGGCAACTATGCCGGTGCTATCGGTGCTGGTACAAACGCTGCTTTAACAGCTCTCGGAACCCCGGGTCTTATCGATTCAGTTTTGGCTTCTGCTACGAAGGCTGGATATAACTTTGTTGGAGGCCGCGAAGCTTCGACGGCTACAACCCCGGCTCAGTTCTTCTTCTCAGCAGTTCCTGCTGTCAGCACGGGCGTAACGCAAACAGGTGCCCGCCGGTTTGGTGTTGCAACAGAAGGTGTTCTCGTTACCGACCCGACTGCTGCCAACCTTGGTACGCATTACGATCTGGCCGGTGTGCAAGCTGGTACGCCGCTCAATAACTAATTACCTAATTAGCTTAAAAAAAAGGGGAACTGGAAAGCCGGTTTCCCTCTTTATTTCAAAATCAAATTTTCTTATTTCCTTTATAGGAACAAGCAAAACAAATGACTTTGTCAGAACAAAATAGGAGCTTCAAAAAAATGAACAAATCACAGAAAGGTTTCTCGCTTATTGAACTTTTAATCGTTGTTGTCATTATCGGTATCATCGCCGCTATTGCGATCCCGAACTTGCTTGCCGCTCGTCGCTCTGCGAATGAGGGTTCTGCTATTTCGGCTAGCCGTACGCTGCATGGTGCTCAGATGACGTATGCTTCAACCTATGGTAATGGCAACTATGCCGGTGCTATCGGTGCTGGTACAAACGCTGCTTTAACAGCTCTCGGAACCCCGGGTCTTATCGATTCAGTTTTGGCTTCTGCTACGAAGGCTGGATATAACTTTGTTGGAGGCCGCGAAGCTTCGACGGCTACGACCCCGGCTCAGTTCTTTTTCTCGGCAGTGCCCGCTGTCAGTACAGGGGTTACGCAAACAGGTGCCCGCCGGTTTGGTGTTGCAACAGAAGGTGTTCTGGTTGCCGACCCGACCGCTGCCAACCTTGGAACGCATTACGATCTGGCTGGTGTTCAGGGTGGCACACCACTTAACAACTAACTCAAACTTACTCTCATAATGAGGACGGGATTTCCATACAGGATCTCCCGTCTTTTTTTGTGTTTGAAAGACGTGATAGAATTAGGCGTCTTTTCTCACCACGTCTCATACCGTAAATGAACTTATCAGGCGAAAATAATGCTTCGGCAGCCAACATCGGGAACAGAACCACAATGATCTTCCCGGCTCTTCTGTCTATCGCTCTTCTGGGCATATTGTTCTCAGTTCCTCAGCCGGCTACGCTCGTGAATCAACCGTTTAAGGTCGAGCTGCTGTTATCGCTGTTTCTGATTGCCTTTTTTGCAGCAATGAGCCGACGCAAGCAGGAAGATACGCCGTGTTTTCGTTGTGATAACAGATTAACTAGAATGATCGCCTTCGCGGTCGGCAGTTTTGTGATCTGGAGCGCAGCATCATTTATTTGGGGATCTTCGTTTGGCTCGGTCGCTCATCACACATTGCTTTGGTCGGTGTATTTGACCTTTTTTCTGATCTTCACGGGTGTTATCGTGCCCGAGACTAACTTCCGTTTCATTACCACCACATTCTTTCTTGTTGCGCTCATCCTGGGCTTGTTATGCACTTTTGACTACCTTACGGTCGTAGATTTTGCCAGCTCTGAGGGTGACATCAGGATCAGATATGGCAAGTACGCGGAACTGTTAGTAACCATCTCGCCGCTGCTTTGGGCAATTGCGATATACACGAGAAACCATCGGAAAAGGCTGTTGATGCTTTTGGCCGCCGTATTGAGTTGGACGACCGTAATGCTTTCGCTCAGCAAAGGTGCTTTCATCGCCGGAATTATTGGTTTTACACTATTTTTTATCGGCTCCGCAGCCTTGTCCGCCAGGCATTTTCGCAGACAGATCGTTGCATTCGCAGGAATTTGGCTTGCAATAACGATCGGAGCACAGGCTTTTTTCTCATTCTTTTCGGCAGTTCCTTCGACAACGAATTACATCACCGGAGCGGCCGACCAAACCCGCAGCACATCGGCGATGCGCATATTTACATGGAGCGTGGCGCGGCAAATGGCGGCCGACCATTGGCTGATAGGCGTCGGAGCGGATAATTTCGGTTTGGCATTTAACCGGGAAAGAATTCCCTACCGCGAAAAACACCCCGACATCCCGGCAGAAGAGATCGCCGAAGACTATATTGTCGAACGCGCTCATAATGAGCCGCTGCAGGTTTTGACCGAGCTCGGCGTGATCGGCCTTGTTTTATTTACCGTGCCTTTGTTGATCTTTGCTTTCTATTTTGTCAGGAATTTGATCGCCCGCCGTCAAATTTCGCCTGTCTTATGGGCTTCCGCAGCGGGGATGGCAGCTTTTATGGTCAGTTCCCAATTCAGCTCGTTTTCGTTTCGATCCGCACAGAACGGAGTGGTTTTTTTCATGGTCCTTGCTGTCGCTGTCAATGAAATGAGTAAGACAATGCGGCAATCTAAAACAAAGGCCAAAGGCATTGCTTTTTCGCGTCAAGTCATTCTGTCATGCTGGATCGTAATATTACTTTTGGCGGCATTTTGCATGACAAAAGTATATGCAGAGTATCATGCATATCAAGCGGAACGATCCAAATCGTTCATCAGCGCCACAGATCACTTCCAATCTGCGGTCATGGCAGATCCCGAATACGCTGGTGCTTACCTCTCACAAGCGGCACGTGCGGCTAAAGAAGGCGATCAAAAGGAAGCGGCTCATTTGACGCGAAAAGCCATTGACCATGGACTGGGCATTACATTTGTATATTCACAATTGGCAAAACGGCA
>CAZUEI010000068.1:3242-9182 GCA_964618985.1 uncultured Chloracidobacterium sp. | reverse complement strand
TTGCCGATAGATGAGAATGGCTTGCTTCTAAATCTCAGGTTCACTTCGGTCGGAGTAGCAGGTTCTATTTCACCTCTGACGTTCGAGAGGATTTTGTTCAACGAAGGTGAGCCACGTGTGACAATTGCCGATGGACTTGTAGAGATTTCCTCAGTTTCTCAAGCCCGTTAAAACGGGCTGAGAACTAGTCAAAAACGTAAACCACGCCATAAATGGCGTGGCTGTGTGCAGCAAAGCGCGGGCAAATAATACAAACCGTTATTGTGCGGTTGCGGTTGTTTGAGAGATTGAGGCCCGCGTCTTTTGAGCTTCCATTTTGGCGGCGTAATCGACTACGAAATCCTTTTGCTTGCCGTGGCCGTTTGAAGTGTAGAAATCGTAGTTTTTCATTTCCTCATAGGCCTTGGTGAAATCCCAGCCGTATTTTGTAAAGCGATATAGAGCTCCCATGTCGCCGGTTCTGTGGCGGCCGCCGGCGCAGTGGACGTAAAAGACGCCGGTGTCCTTGTCGTTAACTGCGGCAAGGAAAGCGGCGACGTTTTCCTCGGTCGGGTAGCCTTTGTCGCGGATCGGCAACTTAATGTATCGCAGCCCAGCAGCCTCGACTGCGGCGGGATCATACTTTTGATTCTCTGTGAGGTCGATGATCGTGTTGATGCCGAGAGCCTTCAGGGCGGCAAAATCCTTCTCTTTTGGACGAGCTCCGCGGTAG
Organism: uncultured Chloracidobacterium sp.; assembly: GCA_964618985.1. Lineage (GTDB taxonomy): Bacteria > Acidobacteriota > Blastocatellia > Pyrinomonadales > Pyrinomonadaceae > OLB17. Next base: position 8,470 of record CAZUEI010000068.1, on the reverse strand, counting down.
AATCGTTCGTCCATCTGGCCGAAATTTTTGATCTTGATGTTTGGAAAATTCTTGCTTGGTGAAGTCTGGGAAAATCCTGTCGATATAAATGATAAAACTACTAACGATACTGCAAAAAAAGCGCTAAACATATTCTTCTTGTTTGGCCAAGACACACAACTCTTGCGGGAGAGATACTCGGCCAGTATTTCCGTTTATTTTAATACGTCGGGATCAAATTTGCAGGATGTGATGGCGTCGAAATAAACTGCATCCGACAGCATTTAGAATAAAAGGTTATTCGCGAGGTTGCCAGTTATTTTTGCGCAGTGCAAACGGAAACTATTGGGATTTTTGTTTTTCTATCTTTGCCGGCGATTCGATCGTGCCGTCCTTTGCCGAACCCCAGAAGAAAATGATGAACAGAACGCCCATTATTACAAGAAAAGCGGCTATTGACAGAAGCGCCCAATTAACAACTCGAAAGGCTTTCGCAGTGTCTTCGCGAACAATCACGTCTTTGCCGTCGGTATGTATAACTTGATCGGACATAATCATCTTCCTTAAAAAAATGTATGGCGGAGGCCGAATGAACTTTTGGTGAGGATGTTCAGGTTGGCCGGCCTCCGCCAAACGGGTCTAGGTATAAGTTACCCGACCTTTTGTGTAAGCGTTTGTATCATTGCTTACAAAACGTGGATAATTCTTCAAAAAACTAAAATGTAGGAGCCGTATAACCCATTTCCAGATAACAGGAACATGCCGCATGCTCGACGCGTCTGCGGTCGCGGATCATGATCCCACCGCGCGAGTAATTAATGAGTTTGCTCTCGCGCAGTTCCTGTGCGATGCAGGTTATGCTCGGACGATAGACGCCGAGAGTTCGGGCGATCTGCTCATGCGTAAGATTTAAGATCTTCCGTCCGCAGCGATCCTGTACCATCAGCAGCCAGGTGCAAAGCCGTTCCTTGACCGAGTGATACATGTTGCAGATCGCTTTTTGCGAGATCTGCCTGATGTAGATATCGACAAAATGGCTCAGGCTAGTGCGGATCTTTTCATTTGATCGAAGCAGTTTTTCAAAAGCAACGGTATCAACTCGCTGCGCCGTTCCAGCCTGCGAAACCTGAGTGCAGTTTGGCGCAAAATGCGAATCTGAGAACATGGACGGAAATCCAACGCCTCCCTCCTTTCCGGTGACCGCGATCTCTACCATGCGGCCGTCGTCAAGGATTTTGAACTCCGAAATAACTGCAGTCTCAGGAAAATATAGGTATTCGAGCCGATCCTCTTCCTGATAAAGAAACTGCTCTTTTTTCAAAATGACCGGCTTTATGGAAGGCTTTAAGATCCTGCTCATCTCTGTCGGGAGAGAGCTTAAAATCAAATTAGATACACCCGGTACGCCATTTGAAGTTGTTCCGGTATAGGTCTCTGTATGATCATGACTGACGCTCGGTAATGATGTTTCCCTGAAATCCATTTTCTTTTCCCCCTTAAAGACTAAGGCCACTTAAATAAAATTTATGTATAAAACTGCTCAATGATAAATGCTGATTTTTTTGAGTTCTATGAGCAAGGGATCGTGGCTTGATCCCTTGCTCGTCCCCCTTGGCATTGAACAGGCGACCCCTGGTTTGAATTCCGCTCCATCACTAGCGAAAACCGCCTTTTGCCTATTCAATGATTAAATTATGAGTTGATCTGGTTTTTGCCGAAATCGGGAAAAAGGGAAACTTTACTAGGGGAAAACCCTGATGTGGAAATTTCGAATGTCGAATGCCGAATGTCGAATTATGACCTACTTTCCGTAATTCGACATTCGAAATTCGTATTAGTTGTCTTGCAGCCAGCCCTGCAAAATAGCATATCGAACGATGTCTGTCCGACTGGTAGTACCCAATTTTTGCATGGCATTTGCTTTGTGAGACTCGATCGTTTTGACGCTGAGTTCGAGGCGGGAGCCAATTTCCTTATTACTGTATCCAAACGCGATCAATCGAAGGACCTCATTTTCGCGGTCGGTAAGCTCGCCTTTTTTTTCCCCGCGTAATGATGTCGCGCGGCTAACATATCCGCCCATTACTTTTCGGGTCAGGCTGGGGTCGAGATAAGCGTTTCCTTCTGCAACGGCGCGAATCGCATTTATCAGCTCGGTAGGAGCGCTCTGTTTGAGCACATAGCCATTTGCGCCTGCGCTCAATAACTGCTGCAAATAGCCATCATCGGTGTGGCGGGTCAGCGTCAGAAGTTTTATGTCCGGAGCGATGCGCCGCAGCCTTTTTGTCGCTTTCAGGCCGTTCACATTGGGCATCGAAATGTCCATAACTACGACATCCGGTTTGAGTTTCTCGGCTTCAGTAATTGCGATCTCACCGTCACCTGCTTCACCGACAACCTCCATATCGGCTTGAGCATTAATGAGCATTTTTACACCCTCGCGCACCGTTTGGTGGTCTTCAACAATCAGAATTCGGAGTTTTTCGGTCATACTTTATTTCGCAAGCGGCGCCCGCACAAAGATCGTCGTGCCTTTGCCACGACCGGATTCGATCTCGATCTCGCCGCCGGCGAGCGCGGCCCGCTCGCCCATACCAACAAGTCCGAGGCCCGATTCGCTCGAAATATATTTTTTGGCTGCGTCAAAACCTTTCCCATCATCCTCAATAATAAGCATAATATTTTGCTCTCTTTTTTCCAGCAGAACAGTAACGTGTTTCGCATCGGCGTGCTTCGCAATATTATTAAGCGCTTCCTGAGTGATCCTGTAAAGGTGCGTCTCAACCTCGCGATCCAATCTGTACTTAGAAATCCCTGCAGTCTGGAAATCCGCCGATATCTCATGATGGCGCGACCACTCGTTTACAAAAGCCTTGATCGCGTCACGCAAACCCAGATCGTCCAGTGCCGCGGGGCGCAGCTCCCACGCCAGAAAGCTGATCTCGGAGTCGATGCGTTCAGCGATTTCCTGAAGGCGGTGAACCCGCACCTGATATTGCTCATCCTGAGGAGACAATTCATGTAGTGAAGCGATCTTTAGACGCAGCGCCGTCAATTGCTGACCCATTTGATCGTGAAGGTCACGGGCAAATCTGCGACGCTCGAATTCCTGACTTGAAACTAACCGCCCCAGCAGTTCGATACGTAGTTTTTCGGCGATCTCGCGTTCCCGCATTTCCTGAACCAAAGCTGTATTTAATTCATCCAATTCCTTTGTTCGCTCTTTAACCCTTAGCTCCAGCTCATCGTGTGCTCTCTGTAGTTCCTCGGCTTGTCGTTTCTTTTCGGTAAGGTCGCTAACGATCTTTGCATAGCCGGTCAAAGTCTTACCAACATATAAGGGAGCCATTACCGCACTTGCAAAAAATCTCGAACCATCTTTTTTTAAACGCCAGCCTTCATAAAAGGCCCTGCCTTTTAATCGGGAATTTCTCATTTCCTTTTTCCAAACGTCGCGTGCGGTATCTTCGGGTGTGAAAACAAATTCATAAGACCGTCCCAAAACCTCTTCACGTGAGTAACCGAAAATAGTCTCAGCCCCCTTGTTCCAGCTATCTATTCGCCCGTCTATATCCGTCGAGAAGATCGCATAATCCGTAAAACTGTCAGTAATTAATACAATTCTCTCTTCACTGGAACGCAAGAGCTCCTGAGATCTTCTTAGATCAGTAAGGTCGTGAGTTAACCCGTAATAGCCGTAAACTTGACCGTCGGCTCCGATGTCGGGAATATATGAAATACTCACATATCTATCACCGATCCCTTTATAGCTCAAAAGAGTTTCAAACGTGCATTTCTTACCGGACAGAGCGTCATTTATCCACGGTTTCAGCACCTTGTAAGCAGAAACCCCAAATACATCGCGGGGGCCCTTGCCTATCACTTCATCGGTCGGTATCCCAAACCAGTCTGTGAATCTTTCATTAGCGAAGCGGTAGTGTTCATTTCTATCCACATAAGAAATTAGTGCCGGAATCGAGCCGGTCACCAAACGCAATTGTTTGTCGCTGGCCCTGATCTTTTCTTCGGTCAGTTTTCGCGATGTTATGTCCAGGTTAACGCCAAAAACACGGATCGCTTTTCCGGACTCGTTACGCGAAACCCGGGCCCTCGCCTCGATCCATCGGATCGTGCCGTCAGATCGGACAATGCGAAATTCATCGCGAAATTCCACGCCGTGTGATCCTACGACACGTTGAAGATTTGCTTTTACTCTTTCGCGATCATCCTCATGAAGATGTGCGCTCCAAAAAGCTTCGTCGGGATTGATGTTGGTTTGTTCTTCGCCGTAAAACTTCCACATGGTCTCAGACCAATATGTTCGGTCTGCGGCAATGTCCCAATCAAATATGCCAACCTCACCTGCTTCCTGAGCAAGCTGCCGCCGCTGTTCCGATTCGCGCAATGCCGCTTCTGCACGCATTCGATCTGTAATGTCGATGGCCATGCCGCCTATTTGAATGGTGCGCCCTTCGCCATCGGAAATAGGAAACTTGTTGACGATCGAATAGTGAAGCAAACCGTCTTTATGCTCAAGAGTTTCGATCGCCTGGACGCCTTTTTTTTCGTCAATGACCCGTCTATCGTTGGTCTTGAACTGTTTGGCGATCTCTGCCGGAAATATCTCTTCATCGGTCCGGCCGTATAATTTTTCACGCGATACGCGAAACGCTTTTGTGGCTGCAGCATTGGCATATACATAATGCCCGTCAATATCCTTTATCCATGCGAGGCCCGGTAAATGCTGCATAAATCTTGAGAATTGTTCTTCACTTTTTCTCAATGCTTCGTTCGCCCGTATCCGCTCGGTAATATCTACGATCGAAGCTATCCAGCCAATGACCTTATTTTTCACGTCGCGCTCGGGTACATACGAAACGCGAACATGACGGACACCAGACAAATACGGTATTTCGTCTTCGAATTCGACCGTTTCTCCGCGAAGGACGGCTTCGACACGCGGCCGTATCTTTTCAAAAGCCGCTTTGCCTAACACGTCAACGATCGGTGCGCCAATTAGATCCTCCTGTCTGCGGCCGAGCATCTCCGCGCACGACCTGCTAACATACTTGAATCGCAGGTCGCTGCTGCAATGGGTGAGCATGAATGGCGTTCCAGTGATGATAAGATCCAATTCCGCCCGGCTTGCTCTGAGAGATTCCTCGTTTCGGCGCTTTTCTACTGCAAGCCATATGCGCTCCGCAACTACCTCGAGTAATGTAATCTGCGCCTGGTTCCATTGGCGGGGC
>CAZUEI010000068.1:0-3142 GCA_964618985.1 uncultured Chloracidobacterium sp. | reverse complement strand
CCGCCTTTGAAGCGGCAAAAAGCAACTCGTCGGGATTATTGATCTTCCTGATCAGATCTCCGATGATTATCAACAGCGCGATCTGGCCTTCGCCTTCCCGACGTTCGGTGATATCGCGATTGCTTTCAACAACGATTGTTTTCCCTTCGTGTTGGATAACCTGCTGACGGCTTTCGATAATAAGTTCGCGGCCGTCTTTAGTGGTATGGCGAACCTCGCCGATCCAATAGCCGTCGGCAGCAAGCTTTTTAAGAAATCTGCGGAGTGAAACAGGGTGTTTCGTGGCAAGGAGTTCATGACTGTTAATGCCGAGCACTTCGGCCCTGGTATAGCCGTATTGTCTCTCGGCTCCGGCGTTCCATTCGACAATTCCATTATCCCAGTCCCAGGCAAAGATAGGCTCGTAGGAAAGCCCGATCAGTGCCGCCTGCCATCCGCTGTTACGATTTGCGTCGGCCATAGTATCTTCCTGGAGCTTGTTATTACCGTTTCTGGCCATTTTGCTGATGTATGATCATCAAAATAGATCAATTACGTTTTCCTAATTATAGCAAAGGCACCCATTTTGCCGTTGTTCCTGAACACATTGACGATTGCTTGTTCTGGATCTTGATGATAAATTAACCATTAGTTGGCCATTTAAATAATTCAGATTTCACGTTTTCGCAGACCAAAACCATCACATGGAAAGCGAACCTCTAAAATCCTGCCAATGGAGGCATTGCGAAAGGCCTGCGTCAGACCACGTCGTTTTTGGGTCGCGCGTTTTTGACCCGCCTGACGACATGCACGTGTCCGACACTCCGAATAAATCGGAGCACCTGGATCTCTGTATCAAACACATCGAGCTTATAGCCCTCCAATACGTCCATGTCGTCAAGTATGATCTGGGCACCTGTCCGGTGCATCATCAAAACTCATAAGCACTTCTCTAGATCTTCAGGCTCCCAGCCATTTTAATCCTTCTGGAGAAAGCGTTTGTATGCTGGAAGACAGCCCTGCCATTTTCGTTCTGCGATAAATAAGTCCGGAGGCAATTTTTCTTATGGATGGTGAAGAACGAACAGCCAGCAGCGCTATCTGGGCAGTGGCTATGATCATAATTGTCGCAATTATCGCAGGCCTTATTTATTACGTCGTCAGAATGGGGCCGACAAATACAGTGCCCAAAAAAGTAGAGATAGACGTATCGGTTCCGGCACGGTAACCGCTGAATTTAACGGAGGAAAAAATGGAAAACGAGGGAACATGTCAGCACGAAATATGTAGTTGTCCGGCACCTGATGCCGGTTCTTATTGCAGTGAAAATTGCAAAGAAGCTGAAGGACAGGACTTGAGCGAGATAGCATGCAATTGCGGGCATGCGTCATGCAGCTAGGGAGAAATTAAGGAGAATAACTATGAATGCCGTTGAACTATTGAAAGCTGACCACGAAGTGGTTGCTAAATTGTTTGAAAATGTAAAGGCCGCTGATGAGGCCGAGCATCCGCAGATCTTAACTAAGATCAAAAACGAGCTCGACGTTCATACGCACATTGAGGAAACCATCTTCTATCCAAAACTGCTGGAAGAAGGGAATGAAGAATTGGTCGAAATCGTTCGCGAAGGGATCGAAGAACATCGTCAGGTGAAAATGTTCCTAAGAGAACTCGACGCGCTTGCTGAAGACAGTGACAAATTTGAAGCAAAGCTAAAAGTGCTTATGGAAGATGTGGAACACCACGTCGAGGAAGAAGAAGGAGAAATGTTCCCGCTCGTGGAAGATCAATTTGACTCAGATGTGCTTGACGAACTAGGAGCCGCAATGGAAGAGGAGAAAAAGGCGTTTAATCAGGAGCAATCAAGCGCCGCGGGGAGATAATTAAGAATTATTTGATGAGGTAAGTAAGACAAAAAAGGAGGAAAACATTATGCTTTGGACTATTATTTTAATACTACTCGTACTTTGGGCGCTGGGATTTGGGTTTGCGGGCGCAGCCGTCGGCAATCTGATCCATTTATTACTGGTAATTGCAGTCATTGTACTGCTTGTCCAGTTGATAACCGGGCGAAGGCCGGCGGTCTAATTGATGTAAATCGGCCATGATTTAGACACTCGGAGATCGTCCTGCGGTCTCCTTTTTTTAACTTCTCATAAAGAAACCATGGCGAAGAAAAAAGAAAAATCAGAAAATAATCACAGGCCATCCTCGAACAAAAAAGCGGTCTCTTTGAACCGTGAAACCCGGAGCAATGTTCTCAAAATTGCAAAGATCGAAGAAGCACAAAAAGCTAATCGCACTGTTGGGGAAAAAATTGCCGAGGTCGTTGCTGCCTTTTGCGGAAGCATGGTATTTTTTTATGTTCACATTGCGTGGTTTGCGTTGTGGATACTTGCCAATTCGGTCTTTACTTTCGCGCAGTTCGATCCCTTTCCCTTTACATTTTTGACGCTTGTGGTTTCTCTTGAAGCGATCTTTCTTTCCACTTTTATTTTGATCAGCCAAAATCACGAAACACGTCTTACCGAGCGGCGCAATCATCTTGATCTGCAAATAAACATGCTCGCGGAGCAGGAGAATACGAAGATCCTCGAACTTTTGCACCACATAGCCATTAATGTCGGAATTCCTGCTCACGACCCTAAAATTGCCGCTTTGCTCGAACCAATGGAACCAGACAAGCTGGTTGAACAAATAATGTCTGCAACCGGCGATGACCCCGACCAACCAAAGTAATAATGAACCTTTGAAAAGAATCGAGTTATTTATTCTGTAATGTCTTACACATGACAAAGTTGAGAGTGGTTTCTTGCTAATCTGATTTAGGGGGCAGCCTGGGTAGGAACCGGCTTGCTAGCCCCCGGTCGGTCAGGGAAAACGTCCCGACTCGCTCCCCACTCACTTATCTTTGTTATCTCTGGTCCGCGCTTCGAGCCAACAGATTACGGCGCGCAAAAAGGATCGAATCAGAGTTAATGCCCGAAGAGGCTTCTTTGTTGAAGCTTTTTAAGGTTTTTCAAAAATAGACTAAAAAAATGCCCCTTGCGGGGCATTAATACGCCGTGGCGTCAGTATGAAAAGAAAAATGATATTTCTACAATAAGCTAAGGATAGTTGGCCGATTTGTATGGTGTAATACAAAGAATGGAAATAATGTTGC
>CAZUEI010000067.1:0-9242 GCA_964618985.1 uncultured Chloracidobacterium sp. | reverse complement strand
TCGTCAGTAAGCAGGCGCAGCCTCGACTTGTTCTGTGTGAGTTTCATTTTTCAGAAATAATAAACGTCGGCACCATTCCGCCGCCTGATGAGACATTCGCCAGTTCCGTGGAAGAAAGCCGTGTAAACGCCGAACCAACTTTGCCCAAAAACAACAGCGGATCGAGATCGACAAGCTGCTCGACCATCTTCCAGTTTCCCGCGTCGTCTGTCAGCATCGGGAAATATTCTTTGGCCGTTTTGACGCGTTCCTGAACGAGATAATCACCATCCGCCAGGGCAGTTTTGATCGCATCATCCCATTCGGATCGAGAACAAGTCCAACCCAGAAAAATACCATGCCCCCCGTAATCATCATTGGGCTTGAGCGCAAGCTTGTTAGAATTGGAACGTGTCCATTCAATTAGATCAATGGTCTCACCCTTGTTTTCCGTGTGTCCTTCGAGAACTTTTCGCGTCCACGGCACATGATTGCTTATGGCCTTTAACTCTTCACCGTTGAAAAGATGCGAATATTTCTCGTTGGTCAGCACGGCAAATATCGCTTTTTTATGCACCAGCTTGCTGCGAAAACTGTTTGCCAAACACACCGCACCGGATCGATACGCATCGAGCAACGCCGGGTGTTCGTCCATGATCGGCAGGTATTCGTTGACTAGCAGCCGTTTGTAAACTATGTCGATCTCTGTCCCGTTACACGACAGCCGCGAGCCGTTGAATTCAAGTTCATCAGGCGAACAGATAACGGATCGATAGCCCTCTGCCTCAAAATAATCCCGGAACAGCTCAAATTCTTTCAGCGTCGGCAGGTCTTTTAGATCGACAATAGCGATCGTCGGTTTATGATCCGGCTTGCCGCCGCAAAACTCGGAATAACACTCGAGGAGAACGTCAAGCATTTTCGGCCTGCCCTCAAACCCACGAACGTCATACTTTTCAGCAAATCTCTTCATCACCGGCAACGTTTCAAAGATCACCGTCGCCGAATCGGCATAGGCAACGCCAGCAGGGCTTTCACCGTTCAGCTCAACGTAGCTATAGGCCTCGTCTGTCAGAAATGAATCGAGTCTCGCGTTAGGCGAGACGTGGGAATATTTTGGATCGATCCGGACCAGTTCACGCTCGATCTCGGTCACGCCCAGTTCGTCGAGAATCTCGTCGCTCTTAATGGCCGCGTCCTTTACCTTTTGCAGCGCTACGAACACTGTTTCGCAGGTCGTGACGATCTTTGACCAATCACTTTCCGTGACAAAATGTGGCCTAAGATATGGCGTCAATCGACGGCCGCCAAAGATGAGCTTTGAGCTTTCGAGCCCCTCGTCAAGCAGCTTTTGCGAAGCCGAAGCGAGGTCATTATCTTCGAGAAGTTTGTGGTAATGTGCGACGGCCTGTTTGAGCATGTTGAGTTTAGCTTCCCATCTTGACGATCGCGTCAAACTCGGCCTTTGTGAGCGACATAACCGAAATCCTGGCGTTGCGAACCAGAAGCGTGTTGGCCAGCTTGGGATCGGCCTTGACCTGGGCCAAGGTTACTGGTTTCTTCAGTTTCTTGCCCGCTGTAAGCTCGACCGCGACCCACGCCGCGTCATCGGCTGTCGGATCGGGAAACGCTGTTTTCGAAACTGTCGCAAATCCGACAACTTGTTTTTCATCGCCGGAATGATAATAAAGAACATCATCGGCTTTTTCCATAGCTCGAAGAAAATTGCGCGCCTGATAATTGCGCACGCCGGTCCACTCAGTCTTCTTTTCCTTTGTAAACACATCAAAGGAATACGATTCAGGTTCCTGCTTTACTAACCAGTAATTTGCCATATCATCTATTTTTGAGCCTCGGCAGCTTTTTTATTGAGCCATTTTGCCCATCGTTCGAGAATCGGGCGGAACGGCTTGAATAACTTTGCGCGCCAGCTTCCCTCGGACTGTTTTTCGCTCCAGACTTTTAGGTTTTTCTCGGCATATTGCCTGATCTGCGGCTCCAAACTTCCGCGTTTTACCGAATGCCGCTGCGTAAGGAAATAATGCTGTCCGACGAGCGAGAATATCAACCCGGCGAGGTTACCCTTGAACGAGCTTTTCGCCATGAATCTCTTGACAAAACCCTCGGTCGGCATCAGCAAAGCGCCCATCGACATCTCCATCCACGGGGCCTGATTCCCCTGACGCGGATGATAAAGTCCAGGCAGGTCGCCCTTCATGGGAATGTCCATGTTCTTGAGACGTGGATCATTGATAAAGTCCACGAGCTTGATCTTCTCAATGCCGCGTATCTGCTCGACTGGCAGATAATCCATCACCTTGTTGATGCTGCCTTCGGCATCCTTTGGAAGCGTGAGTGTGGACGCATTCTCAATGCGTATCTTTGTAACTTTCGCGGCCTTCTGGCCGGCAGTTTCTATTGCCATAACTGGTGTAAATTGTAATAGGTAATCGGCGAATAGTAAATTCTGCCACAAATTTGTCGCGCTTACGCAACAGATAAAGACAATTGTCACAGATCGTACGGATCAAAGCACAAATAAATAAGGTGTTTCACAATCTCAAACGCGATGGCACGGATATTGTAATAGAATTGTTGATACACATGTCTCGATGAACCAAACCACACTAGAAAAATCTATAAAAACAAATGGCGTAGGCCTGCATACTGGCGTTGAGGTCAATATGACCCTCAAACCGGCACCTGAGAATACCGGCTACATCTTTGTCCGCACCGATCTTGATAATTTTGAAATACCGGCGTCGGTCGAATACATTTCGCATTGCTCGTACGCGACCACGCTGATGCGGCGGGGCGTTGTACTTTCGACCTGCGAACATCTGCTGTCTGCTCTTCGCGGAAGCGGTGTGGACAATTGCTTTATCGAACTAGACAACATCGAGATACCAATAATGGATGGTTCGAGCGAAGATTTCATCGAGCTTATCGCAAAGGCCAGCGTCGTCGAACAATATGCCCCGAGGCATACCTTACGCATCCTCGAACACGTCGAAGTTGAACTCGGAAACCGTAAAATGTCGATCGAACCGGCGGAGAACTACGAGATCGATTGTGTCATCGACTTCCCTCACCCGTTCATCGAGCGACAGCATTTGAATTTTGTCTTTGAGAACGGCTCGTTTGGCAAAGAGATCGCGTCGGCGCGGACGTTTGGCTTTACGCATGAGATCGATATGCTGCGAAAAGCAAATCTCGCATTGGGCGGTTCACTCGACAACGCAATTGTGCTGACGCCCGACGGAATGCTCAACGAAACGCCGTTGCGCTTCGACGACGAATTCGTCCGTCACAAGATCCTCGACATCATCGGCGATTTCGCCCTGCTCGGAATGCCGCTGCAAGCCAAAATAACTGCCGAACGCAGCGGCCACAGCGTCCACGCCTCACTAATGAGCAAACTCCTCAAAGCCGAACACGCATGGGAGATTGTCGAACGAGTAGGTTAACTGTGAAAGGACCACTAAATCGACCAGTATCTGCAGTGAATCCGGCTTTTATCGCCATTCTTGCAATCACGCTCTCGACGAACATCTCGATACCATCATCAAAGTTGCTTTCATTGAATCTTTCGCTCCTCACGGCATACAATTCATCTAGCACATCGTCTGGAAACTCTTCTACTAATCCAGTACTGACGTTAGCACGATAGTTCTTATCGTCTCTGGCAATTAGCATTAGGATTTTCTTCTCTAAAGCATTTTTAGGATTGATATTCCACTTATTCGCGACATCCATCGAATAGTTTTCGAGCCCTCGATTCCCCGTCGTCATAACACAAACCAAAATAAACTCAACGCTTCGTCCTTCGTTAAGAAGCTTAAGGCGTGTTTCAAGTCGATTTTTCGTTTCATCGGACATCATGTCCGCATAATCATTAACATAACCGATCCGAGCAGGAATATCCTCGGGATTTTCCGGAATCTTTTTGATTTTCGGAGATCTAGAAGTACCAGGCTGACACCCAACAGCGATGACGACGGCAAGTATCAAAAGAATCCCGGTGTAATAGTGTTGATACATTTTTATTTTTCCCAATCAGGCGTGTGAAACGTGCCTTCTTTATCTATCCTCTGATAAGTATGTGCGCCGAAGAAGTCGCGCTGTGCTTGTATCAGATTCGCCGGAAGGCGTTCCGTGCGGAATGCCTCAAAATACGAAAGCGCAGATGAGAGGCACATCGCCGGAATGCCGTGACCCCCACAGGCTGAGACCGTTTTTCGCAGCGCAAAGGAGTGACCGTTCATACTTGCGGCGATCTTGTCGTCGAGAAGCAGGCTTTGCAGATTGGGGTTGCGGGTGAAGGCTTCTCTGATCTCGACAAGCGACGCCGAGCGTATGATACAGCCACCGCGCCATATTTTTGCCGCTTCGCCTATGTCAAGGCCGTAGTCTTTTTCAATCGAAGCCTGACCCAACAGCGACAACCCTTGAGCATAGGTGACGAGAAAACCGCAGAGCAACGCTCCTTCCAGGTCAGCCGGACTCAGCGTTGAATGATGCGCCGTTAGGTCCTGGTCGAATTTGAGGGCGATGTTACCCCGCAGCGCTTTTTGCGCTGATATTTGGCGCATCGAAACCGCCGAGTCGATGGTCGGCACCGGCACGCCGAGATCCATCGCTGCCTGCGAAGTCCATTTGCCTGTTCCTTTTTGGCCGGCAGTATCGAGTATCATTTCGACAAGCGGCTTATTGGTTTCCGAATCTTTTTTTGCGAGCACGGTGGCAGTGATCTCGATTAAAAAGGAGTTCAGCTTGCCTTTATTCCACTCGGCAAAAGTCTTGCCGATCTCACCGTCAGACATCTCGATGACACGCTTCATGTAATCGTACACTTCGGAAATGAGCTGCATCATACCGTATTCGATACCGTTGTGAACCATCTTCACAAAATGTCCCGCCGAACCTTTGCCCATATACGCGACGCACGGTTCGCCGTTTACTTTTGCGGAAACAGCCTGAAGCGTTTTCTCTACTCGATCGTAAAAATCTCTTCGACCGCCGGGCATAATGCTCGCTCCGTGACGCGCGCCTTCCTCGCCGCCGCTCACGCCTATGCCCATAAATCCAACGCCTTTTGTATCAAGATCGGCAATTCGGCGGTCGGTGTCAGTAAAATGCGAGTTTCCGCCGTCGATGATGAGGTCGTCGTTCTCAAGATGCGGCAAAAGATCCGCGATCACCGAATCAACAATTGGCCCGGCAGGCACAAGCATCATAATATTACGCGGCGATTCGAGCTTGGCAATAAAATCAGCCATGTCACTGCCGACATCTACTGGCATCCTGGCACCTTCCTTTAACAGCAACTCGCGTTTGCCCGCGTCGAGGTCGAAACCGACGCCGTTGATGCCGTGTTCGGCAATATTCAATAGAAAATTGCGCCCCATCGTGCCAAGTCCTATCATTCCGAAATGTGCTTTAGTCATAAGAGAGTTTTACCACAAAGACCCAAAGGACACTAAGGGATGTCTTTGTGTTCTTTGGGTCTTTGTGGTGAAATTCTTCCTAATGAGAACGTTGATCGAGGCAATTCGTCCAACCACCTTTATCGAATCGGCAAAACTGCGTGATTATTTCGGCATCGACCTAACGATCGCGAGCGAGACCTTTCAGCATACAGGCAGTTTTAAGTTCAGAGCGGCCTACAACCTTGTCTTGAATGTCGAACAAAACGAGATACTAACAGCCTCGTCCGGCAATTTTGGTCAGGCATTAGCATACGCCTGCAAATTGCTTGGCAAGAAATGTACGGTCGTGATGCCTGTAACGTCGGCTCAAGTCAAGATCGATGCCGTTCGAGGCTTTGAAGCAACAGTTGATCTCGTTGACACCACAAAGATCGGCCGAAATGAACGTGTCGAGCAGTTAGCCGCCGAAATGCCGGAAGCGTATTTTGCGAGCGCCTATGACGATAAATTTGTTATCGAGGGCAATTCAACGCTTGGCGATGAGCTTGCGGCACGAGATTTTGATGTCGTGATATCGCCCGTCGGAGGAGGAGGATTGGTCTCAGGTATCACTTTAGGTTTAAGACGTAACAATAAGAAAATACAGATATTTGGTGCGGAACCATTACTAGGCAATGATGCCTCGCTTTCATTAAAAGCGGGCAGCATAATTACTAATGAAACCGAACCAATGACCATCGCGGACGGAGCGAGGACGATTTCGCTCGGCGATCTAAATTGGGAGATCATCAAGGAGGGAGTCGCCGGAATTTTCGAGATTCCCGACGAAACCATCGCCGAAGCGGTCCGCTCATATTTTCACCTTGTCAATCTGAAATGCGAACCGACAGGCGCATTAACCCTCGGCGCCCTTTTATTAAACAAAACTAGATTCAAGGACAAAAAGGTCTGTCTCGTCGTCAGCGGTGGAAATGTTGACCCTGCGGTATATCAAGAAATTTTAGCCGCAGATAAACGCGGATGACGCGGATAGGAGAAAGTTTTTTCTGATCTGCGTTATCTGCGTTCATTTGCGGCTAAATCTCCTTCTTCTGACTAAGCTCTTATTTCCTCGACAAACGTCACCCGATTTATCTCGTGCAGCGTCGTCATGCCAAGAAACACTTTCTTCACTGCCGATTCACGAAGCGACGACAAGCCTTCTTTCTCCGCCTGACGTCGAATTTCCGAACCGGGACGGCGTTCGATGATCATTTCGCGAATGGTGTCAGACATATCGAGCAGTTCGTGAATGGCCGTTCGGCCGCGATAGCCGGTATGGTTACAGGCGTCACAGCCGACGCTGCGGAAAAATACCTGATCGGCACTTACTTCTTCCTTTCGAATACCTGATTCAGTCAGATCGCCTTCGTGGGGCGTATAAGGCCGCTTACATGTCGGGCAAAGCAGCCGAACAAGCCGTTGGGCCAAAACGCAGTTAAGTGCGGATACAAAGTTATACGGCTCAACACCCATGTTGATAAAACGGCCAATAACGTCGATCACGTTATTCGCGTGAACGGTGGTAAAAACAAGGTGACCTGTTAGAGCCGACTGGATCGCGATCTGGGCGGTTTCCTCGTCACGGATCTCGCCGACCATGACCTTGTCAGGGTCGTGACGCAAAATCGAACGCAGGCCGCGTGCAAACGTCAGTCCTTTTTTCTCATTTACAGGTATCTGAACGATCCCATGAAGCTGGTATTCGACAGGGTCTTCGATGGTAATGATCTTGTCTTCCTCGTTGCGGATCTCATTGAGCGCGGCATAGAGTGTTGTCGTTTTACCCGAACCCGTCGGCCCCGTAACCAATACCATTCCGTAAGGTTCTTTTATATAAAGCCGAAACCGCGTGATGTCCTCATAATCGAAACCAACAACGTCAAGATTAAGATTCTTAAAACTCTCATTGATCTGCTCTTTATCCAAAATACGGATAACGGCGTCCTCGCCGTAGATAGTAGGCATTATCGAAACGCGAAAATCGACCGTGCGGCCTTTGTATCTAACGCGAAAACGCCCGTCCTGAGGAATTCGACGCTCGGCGATGTCGAGTTCCGACATGACTTTGATGCGAGAAATAAGTGTTTGATGAAACGCAATGTCGATCGGATCGACTTTCGCATAAAGAGCACCGTCAATACGGAATTTGACCTGCACGTCGCGCTCGCGGGTTTCGATGTGAATGTCCGACGACCGTGATTCCATCGCGTTATAAAGGATCGTATCGACCAGCTTGATGATCGGTGACATGTCCGAATCTGACGCGAGACGGTCAAGATCGAGCACCTCCTCACCCTGGTCGGTTTCCTTGACGAGCGATATCTTAAATGTGGAGGCTGCTTCGGCAAGCACGCGCTGCGTCGAATCACCTTTTCGCAGGACAACATCGATCGCGCCGGCTGTCGCGACATACGGCACGATTCGCACATTCAAAATGTTTTCAAGCTCATCGAGAAGCTGCAAATTTGTCGGATCGGCCATTGCGGCGTGCAGATTGTTGCCTTCGCGCCGCAGCGGGACAAAGAGGTTATGAAGCATCAGATCGATCGGTATCTTAGCCAATTCGTCGTGATCGACGGGTGACGCCTCCTCGGGCGGCAGCAGATCGATAAACGGCAATCGATATCGTCGAGCAAGCTGCTTTGCCTCAGCAACTTCGGGCGGTTCTTTATCCAGGAAGCCCGCAGTTTCAACTCGTGGTGACGCGCCATTGGCCGTTTCAGTTTGTGTTTGTTCGCTCATGTTTTGTAAATCCCAATAATTATTTCTTTCCGCCTCCCGGCCCTGCCGAGATCATCTGGATGATCGGCAGATAGATCGCCAATAGAATCGTCACGACGATGGCCGCCATAAACAGAAGTATTAGCGGTTCGATAAGAGTCGTAAACTGTTCGAGCCTGACCTCGGCCTCGGCGTCGTAAAATGTCGCAACCTCGTCGAGCATTTCACGCAAGCTACCCGATTTTTCTCCGATGCCGATCATATCGAGTCCGAGTTCGGGCACCCAATTCGCTTTTTCCAGAGCCTCAGTAAAACCGCGGCCCTCGCGGATCATCGGCAGAACGCCTTGGCTTCGACGCCGGAGTTCAAGGTTGTTGATCGCCTGTGACGTAATATCCCACGAATCGGGCACCGTAATTCCGCCCGAAAGCAAAGTCGATAACGACCGCGCGAGTTGTGCCGTCGCCATATTGCGAATTAGTTGTCCGGCAATCGGTATCCGCAGCAATAGCTTGTGCAAGATCAGTTTGCCGTTGGTCGTCCTCAACCACAAGAACAATGCTCCGCCGATCAACAGAAGTAGCGGGAAAAGCCAAAGGGCGTTATTTATGATCGTGTTCGACACCCAAAGCACGGCAAGCGTGACCGTCGGAAGAGCACGGCTGGCGCTGAGGCTCTTAAAAAGCTCCGACATGCGCGGAACTATGTAAAGTGTCAAAAAACCGACCATTATCAAAGCTGCGGCCAGCAAAAAGGCCGGGTAAGCAAGTGCTCCGCGCAGTTTCCGCGAAACGCCGACACTGCGTTTGAGATACTCGACAAAACGTGCGAGCACATCATCGAGAGCGCCGCTCTTTTCACCTGCGAGGATCGAGGCCGTGTATATTTTGGGGAAAATTCCCTGCGCTTCAAACGCCTCTGAAAGCGGAACGCCGCTTTTGATCTTTTCCTCAACATCTGCCAAAACTACTCGCAAGTTCTCTGAAGCCGACCGTGTTTTTAAAAGTTCTATTGATTGTAAAACTGGAATGCCGGCGCGAAGCAGAGCGGAAAGTTGCTGATTGAAAAGCA
>CAZUEI010000066.1:0-9284 GCA_964618985.1 uncultured Chloracidobacterium sp. | reverse complement strand
TTTTGACGGTCGGCCCCGCGCCGACTGCCGGTAATATAACATATTTGTCGGGCACATTTGCCGCTCCGCCATCGCCGTCGCCGACTTCGACACACACGCCATGGCCGACCCCGTCACACACTCCGTGGCCGTCCCCATCAGGTACGCCACTACCGCCTCGAGCATTCGCAGCACGTTTGAATGGTGCCAGCGAAGTTCCGCCGGTCACAACCGACGGAATGGGCTTTGGATTTGTTGCTCTGAATTCCGCAGAGACCCAGATCCGTGTTTGTATCGGATTCAGGAATCTCTCTTCAGATGCAACGGCTATAACCATCAACGGCCCGGCATCGACCAGCGAGAACGGCCCGGTCATTTTCACACTGACGCTTCCGACCAATTCTTTCGGTTTTGCATCGCAGACATTTGATGTGACCGCCGAACAGGTTACACAGCTCAGGGGCGGTCTGTGGTACTTCCAGGTGGCGACAACCAACAATGCTGAAGGCGAGATCCGCGGCCAGCTAAATGCGATCACTCCGCATCACGGCGGAGGCGGCCATATGGGCGGTAACAATGGCGATGACGGCGGAGGCAGCCATGGTGGAGATATTGTGGCAACACAAGATTCCGACGCCACACAGGCAGACGGCCGGATATATGTCCCCGTCCCGTTCGATTTCGACGGTGACGGAATAACGGATATTGCCGTATTCCAAGTGTCGCAGGGCAACTGGCTCATCACCCGAAGCTCGGACGGTAAGACTGTTACTTACAAGGCCGAATAGCTGAAACTAAGATGAATTCGATCTTCCGAATTCATCTTCAATTTACTTAACAAAAGGCACGAACAGATTTTACCTGTCCGTGCCTTTCTGTTTGGCGAGTTTTTGGTCTCGCAAATTTTAGGCTGCTTCTTCACTGCGCGGGACTACCTCGAAAACCGGCGCTTTTCTCTCGATCATTTCTTTTGTGACAACGATCTCTTTTACCTTTTTCTCCGTTGGCAAGTGATACATCGACTCCAATAGGATCTCTTCGAGAATCATCATTAGACCGCGGGCGCCGACCTTGCGTTTGTGGGCCTCGTGGGCAATCGCAGTTAGAGCACTGTCGGTGAATTTCAGAGAGATGTTATCAAATTCGAACTTTTTCTGATACTGCTTAATGAGCGCATTCTTTGGCTCTGTCAGGATCGTAACCAATGCGGCCTCGTCAAGCTCGCGAAGCACCCCGATGACCGGCAGTCGGCCAACAAACTCAGGTATCAGGCCATAATGTATTAGATCCTCGGGTTCAAGTTTGTCGATGGAATCTTGATGCCTCTGCCTGTTTGTCTTGACCTCAGCCTGGAAGCCGAGCGATTTGTTTCGGAAACGTTTTTCGACGACCTTTTCGAGGCCGATGAACGCTCCTCCGCAGATGAACAAAATGTTGGTCGTATCAAGCTGTTGAAAATCCTGCTGTGGATGCTTGCGGCCGCCGCCGGTTGGGATATTGGCAACGGTGCCTTCGAGTATCTTTAGCAACGCTTGCTGAACGCCTTCGCCCGAGACGTCCCGCGTGATCGAAGGGTTGTCGTCCTTGCGGCAGATCTTGTCAATCTCATCTATATAGATAATGCCCGTCTGAGCCTTTTCTATATCGCCGCCGGCAGCCTGCAACAACCGAAAAAGAATATTCTCGACATCTTCGCCGACATATCCGGCTTCTGTTAAACTCGTCGCATCGACAATGCAGAAAGGCACGCTCAATTGACGCGCTAGCGTTTGAGCAAGCAGTGTCTTGCCTGTTCCGGTCGGGCCTATTAGCAGGATATTCGATTTTTGTAATTCAATTTCGTTATGGCGTTTTGAAAGCTCAAGGCGTTTGTAATGCTGGTAAACCGCTACCGAAAGCCTTTTTTTTGATTCTTCCTGTCCGATCACATACTCATCAAGATATCCTTTGATCTCATGCGGTTTTGGCAGATTTGTCCTGGCTGGCGTAGCAGTCTGCTCATCGTCGTTGATGATCTCATTGCAAATGTCGATGCATTCGTTGCAGACATAAACTCCGGGACCGGCGATCAATTTGCGAACATCGTTTTGCGACTTACCGCAAAATGAGCAGGTCAAAAGTTCTTCTGGTCGATGAAATTGGGGCATATGAAATTTTCGATTTGCGACTTTCGATTTGCGATTTTGTTGCGGCAATCGTAAATCGCAAATAAAACCTATTTCTCCCTGTGTTCGATCACCTCATCGATCAAACCATACTCCTTGGCCTGTATCGGCGTCAGTATGCGGTCGCGTTCGACGTCTATCTCGACCTGCTCGAACGACTGTCCGCTGTGGTGGGCAATGATCTTTGAAGTCAAAGTTCTCATACGGATTATCTCTTCGGCCATGAGACGAACGTCTGTAGCCTGTCCCGAAGCTCCGCCTGACGGTTGATGTATCAGAACACGTGCATTCGGCAATGAAAACCGCTTTTTCGGCGCTCCCGCACAAAGCAGCAACGCCCCCATCGAAGCGCATTGCCCGACACAGATTGTCGTCACATCGTTTTTGATGAACTGCATTGTGTCATAGATCGCCATTCCCGCCGTGATCGAGCCGCCCGGGCTGTTGATATAGAGATTGATGTCGCGTTCCGGGTCTTCGGCTTCGAGGAATAAAAGCTGGGCAACGATGAGATTCGCGATCTGATCGTCAATCGGCGTGCCGATAAAAATGATACTGTCTTTGAGCAAACGCGAGTAAATGTCGAAGGCACGCTCGCCCCTCGACGTTTGCTCGACAACCATTGGTACTAATGCCATATAATTTCTCTCAAAAAATAAAAATTACCTTAGAATATACTTGAATTGTGCGACGATAAGTTGTTGAAAATATGGCGATTGCCACATCGGAAATTGATTTTACAACTTTTCACATAAAAATCAAGCATTAAATCAATCCTTCTTTGCGGCTTTCTTCGCCGGCTCTTTTTTCTTGGCTGCTTTTTTCGGCTTCTCCGCCGTTTCCGGCTGCGCCACTGACTCGTCTATCCACTCGCCGTTCGTGACCTTCGCTTTCGCCACCACAGCCTCGATAGCCTTTCGGTTTTTGAGATTACCGCGAATGTTGTCGATGCCTCCG
This sequence comes from uncultured Chloracidobacterium sp., assembly GCA_964618985.1. Classification (GTDB taxonomy): domain Bacteria; phylum Acidobacteriota; class Blastocatellia; order Pyrinomonadales; family Pyrinomonadaceae; genus OLB17. Next base: position 6,183 of record CAZUEI010000066.1, on the reverse strand, counting down.
CCCTGTTTTTCGAGCGACTCGCGTATATCGTCAGCCGTCGCCCTATAATACGCCGCCATTTTGCCTATCTCTTCGTCAACATCAGCATCGGCGACTTCGATCTTTTCCAACTCGGCTACCTTGTCCAAAAGCATCGCGCCGCGAACATCGCGTTCGGCCTGCTGACGCATATTGCCATATGCCATTTCGATAAACTGCGATTCGATCTGATTTAGATCGACGCCGCGCTGCTGCATATCTCGGGCAAAATCATTGAGCAGATTGCGCGCCTGATTTTCGATCAAAACGCCGGGAACTTCGAACGAATTGTCTTCGATAAGTTTTGCGATCGCATTATTTCGGACACGCGCATCGGCGTCTGCTTCAGATACTTTTTCGAGATCAGCCTTTAGACGCTTACGCAGATCAGCAAGCGATTCATACCCTTCGTCAAGGCTTTTTGCCCACGCATCATCGAGCTTTGGAACTTCGGTTTTGCCGACAGATTTGATCTTTGCTTTGTAAAGCACCGTCTTTCCGGCAAGGGCCTCGGACGAGAATTCTTGCGGATACTCAACTGTGAATTCCTTCTCGTCATCCTGCTTTACGCCGATCAGATTTTCCGTAAAAGATTTTTCTATATGCTGCCCGCCAAGCTCGACTTCCAAATCGTCCGCTTTGATCGGGTCGCCCTCTGGCGCATCGGCAAATCTTCCTTCGAGATCGGCTATCACCGTGTCGCCGATCTTTGATTTGCGGCCTTCGACAGGAATGAGAGCAGCTTCTTTTTGCAGGCGTTCGGCGATCAGGTTCTCGATCTCGCCATCTTCAACAGGTTTTACACGCCGCGTGACCTCAATGCCATCGTATTTCGGTGCTGGCAGTTCCGGCATTACCTCTACGTGAACATGCAGCGACAAAGGCACTGAGCCATTGACCTTGACCGTCTCCTGGTCCTCGAGGTGCAAGTGCGGCTCGGTCAGCGGATGCAGTTTATGCTCCTGAATTGCGGCCGTAACGGCTGGTGGAACCACGTCCTGCAACACTTCGCTCTTGATCTCTTCCTTAAAACGCAAACGAACAACATCGAGCGGAGCATAACCTTTTCTAAAGCCCGGGACGTTCGCGCGTGTTGCATACTTCTTGCTGACCTTGCCGTAAGATTCCTTGACCAAATCGGCGTCGATCTGCAAATGTATCTCTTTTTGTGTCGGTGAAATTTCCTTTAATTCGCTTTTCATTTACAAAAAAAGGATAACGAAGCGGGTGTGAAATGTCGAATCGGAGGTTGTTCGTGGTTCGTTGTTAGTTGTTCGTGGCAAGTGAGCGATTATCTTGCAACGAACCACGAACGACTAACTATGAACAAGATTTTGGTGCCGAGGGCGAGACTCGAACTCGCACGTCTTTCGACGCTAGATCCTAAGTCTAGTGCGTCTGCCAATTTCGCCACCTCGGCACACTAGGCAAAGTAGAATCTAGCGAATCTCAGCCCGATTGTCTAGGCAACTACTTGTGCAGATATTTCTTATCGTATTCGTCCCAAGACATCTGGATATCGCCGGTGCCTAGTCCGTCTTGGCGTTCTGCACCGAGCGCCTTTCTCTCTATTTTGAGAAAGAGCCTGTAACCGCCGTATCCGATCAATCCAATAAGCCCAAGCCAGAATACCCACGAAAGAAGAGCACCGATCCAGCCAAGCGCCCACAGCAGCAGCATTCCGACAAATCCCAAGCCGATCGCAGCGAGAATAAATTTTATGATGTTCATATCAATTACCTCCGACTCAAGTTAATACGAAAACGCGGCATTGATGTTCGCAGGAATTTTGGCGTTGTCGTATAATTCACGTTCGGGCTACAGGATAACATTTTGGGCGAACAAAACCGGACAATACAGGCAATTGCAGAACGGCTGAATGCTCAACTAATTGGCGACGGCGCAGGTTTGGCTTCTGATGTAACGCATGATTCGCGGCAGGCGCGCGAACGCACTTTGTTTGTAGCGATCAAAGGCGCGACCGTTGACGGCCATCGCTTTGTCGATGACGTTATGCGGCGCGGGGCGGCAGGAATTATTTCCGAGTCTGATCCGCCGGACGACTTTTCCGGCGCGTGGTTAAAAGTAGTAGATGCCCGCGCCGCGCTTGCGAAGACTGCCGCATTTGTCAATGGCGATCCGTCACACGATCTCGATCTCGTCGGTGTCACCGGCACGAATGGCAAAACAACGACGACGTATCTTATCTTTGCTCTGGCCGAAGCAGCCGGACAAAAACCTGCAATGCTCACGACTGTCGAATACCGCATCGGCGACAAAAGCGAACCTGCCGTTCGCACTACACCCGAAGCATCGGACACAAACCGTTTTCTGCGCTCCGCCGTCGATGACGGCTGCAAAATGGCGGTGATGGAAACGTCGTCGCAGGCGATCGATCTGCACCGTTGCGATTGGCTGCGGTTCAAGGTGGCTGTCTTCACAAATCTGACACGCGACCATCTCGATTATCACCTGACAATGGCGAATTACTTTGACGCCAAAAAGAAGCTGTTTGACGGGCGTCTGGGTGAGAAACCAAGCGTGTCTGTGATAAATATCGACGACGAATGGGGCATAAAACTCGCAGATGAATTAAGATCGAGCGGAGCGAGAGTTGTAACAACATCTCAGACAGGGAACGCTGATCTTACCGCGTCAAATATCGAGGTGTCACTTGTTCGCGGCACATCGTTTTTGCTGAAAACACCTTCCGGCGAACGACAAATAACCTCGCCGCTTGTAGGCCATCCGCATGTTTACAACATGCTTTCTGCAACGGCAACGGCGTTGGAGCTTGGCTACGATCTTGATGCGATATCGCAAGGATTATCTACCTGCATCGGAGCGCCGGGAAGATTTGAACGTGTACCGCACGACGGCGATTATGCCGTCGTCGTTGATTATGCTCACACCGACGACGCTCTGCTGAACACACTCAAAACCGCTCGCGACCTGACAGACGGCCGCATTATTACAGTTTTCGGCTGCGGCGGCGATCGTGATCAAACAAAACGAAGGCCGATGGGAGAGATCGCCGGCAAATACAGTGATGCAGTCATTATTACCTCAGACAATCCCCGCAACGAAGACCCTCTAAAAATATTTGATGAAATAGAAACGGGCGTGAAAGAGAAAAATACGCCTTATGAAATAATGCCCGATCGTCGTGAAGCGATCTACAAAGCAGTTTCTATGGCGAAAACGAATGACGTTGTGATCATCGCCGGAAAGGGCCACGAAAATCATCAGATCGTCGGGGGCGACAAGTTTCACTTCGACGACCGCGAGGTTGCGGCGGAATCTCTAGCTCGGCTCAGAGAAGAAAGTTAGGCGTTTTCTGTATCGCGCACGATCTTTATCAACACCTCGCGCTGTGCAGCCGTAAGCTGTTCAAAACGCACGCCAAAGCCGATCTCAAAGACGTGATTCGCGACCTTGCCGTCAAACTGGACCTTCATCCCATCGGCCAGCGGCACAAATACTTTCACGCTGTCCCCGTCGTTTATGTCGCCCGAGCTAAGCACAAAACACCCATCGATACTTAGGTCGCTAATTGTACCCGGCTGGCGTCCAGCCGCTCCTTCCCACTCGACATTAAGCTCGATCGAATAGCGGTTCGACCCGCGTCGTTCCGTGCCTGTGCGTCTGTCTCTGATCGTCATTAACTATTCTTCCTCCAAGACATCGGATGATGCCCCTTTTCTATTAAAATAATAATACACCGGCAACCCCAAAAGAATGATCACCAGGCCGGTGACTGCTTGTTTTGGCGAATCGACCACTGTCCTGTAAAGCAGCCACAGGGCGACTAAAATAAAAATGACCGGGACCACCGGATAACCCCACGCCCGATAGGGCCGTTCCAGATCCGGAAATCTCTTACGATAAATAAAGACCGAACCCGTTATCAGTGCATAAAATATCCACATCGCGAACACGACATAATCTGTCAATGTGTCGAATGAGCCGATCAATGCAAGAATAGTCGCAAGCACGCCAATAAGGAGCACCGATGTGACCGGCACGTGATTAACTGACACCCGTCCGAAAATACGAAACAGCATTCCTTCGTGCGCCATGCGATAAGGTATCCGGCCCGCGGATAGAAGCGATGTGTGCAGCGTGCCCAACGACGACAACATCAATCCGACAGTAAAGAACGCAACCGCCGCTCCTGTAGCGATCGAAGCCGCGTTGCCGCCAAAGAATGTGCTCACGACAGCTTTTGCCACTGACGAATTCTTCGATACTGAAGCGATCGTCGTCGGGTCAAGCACATAAAAATAAGCGATCTGCGCGATGACATAAAGAACGATCACGAGAAACATGCTGCCGATGATCGCCAGTGGTATGTTGCGTCTGGGGTCTTTGACTTCGCCGGCAACAAACGACAGATTATCCCATCCGTCATACGCCCACAGTGCTCCCAACATGGCGGCCGCAAAACCCGCAAGAAAGACGTATGACGATGAGCCAAACTTGACCGCGTCTTCAACCCCCTCGCACGTACCGCCTGAGTTCATCATCGAGAAATGCCCAAAATTGCCGCTGACAAGCACAAATGCTCCGATCCCAACAAACAGGATCAACGCCATCTTGACGAATGTCAGCGCCGAGGCAATACGTCCGGTGACCATCACCGACGCGCAGTTCAGTGTCGTGAATATCACGATAACCATCACCGCAATGATCTGAAGCGTCGTCAGCTCGAACGTAGTTCCGGCAACCTGAAAACTGGCAAGTGTCCCGGCGAGTTTGTTGTCGAGAAAATCATTCATCCCGATCGCAAACGCTGTCGCCGCTGCCGCCTGCGAACCCGGACGCGCGATCAATATCTGCATCCAACCAAAAAGGAAACTCGCCGGTTTGCCATAAGCCTCTTCGAGAAACACGTTTTGTGCCGACGCCACCGGCCGCATAGCGGTCAATTCCGCATAAGTCAACGCACCGGCAAGCGACAGCAACCCGGCCGCGATCCAGGCCACTATCACCCATGTCGGGTCGCCGACATTGCAGGTCATAACACGCGCCTTTAGAAAAACGCCCGTGCCGATGACATTGCCGATAATAACGGAAACAGCCGCGATCAGGCCGAGGCCGCGTATCAACGTCTGTCTTTCACTGATTTCGGGGTTCATATTTTTCGCCGGTTTGACTTGCAACATATTACGCGAAAACACACTTCAAGTGAAATTAACCTCCCGTGATAAAATCGCGGCTATGCAGCAGATAGACATGACAGCGGACGAACTCGTTTCGGCACTCTTGCAGATCGCCGCAAGCGAAACCCTCTGCATTCTCGACAGCTGCGGCGTGCGTCACCTTGGTTCGCATCTGCTGATTGCCGGCATCGATCCGATTTGGGTGGACGAAATATCTGAGAAAAACTGTGAAAAAACCTTGTCGTTTCTCGATAAAGCATTTTCAGAAGAAAACACTGCATCGATCTTCACGATCTCATACGATTTTGGCAGAAAGCTCCTTAATATCGAACCGGAACGCCCCAACGACACCGAACCGGATGTATTTATTGCGCGATTTGACGCATTAATAATTCACGATTACGACACGCACGAAACAAAGATCTTTGGCAATGTCGATAAGTTCAAAGCAATTGAATCTAAACTCATTTCAAACATCCGCGATCTCAAATCTGAAATTTCAAATTTGAAATCTGAACTTTCAAATGGATGCGAAGGCGTTGAATCCAATTTTACACGCGCCGAATATCTCTCCGCCATAGAAACGATCAAGGAACTGATCCGTGACGGCGATACTTATCAGACAAATCTGACTCAGCAATTGTCGGCCAAGCTGTCCGACGGCCTTACACCGGAAATAATATTTCACCGTCTGCGGCGTGACCATCCAGCACCATTTGCCGCGTTTATCAAAAGGCTCGGTTCTACCGTCGTCTCAATTTCACCCGAGCGATTTTTCTGTGTTGATGCAGACCGTCATAAGATCTCTACATCACCCATCAAAGGCACTCGGCCGCGCGGCGTCACGGCCGCTGAGGATTCAGCATTCAGGCGAGCTTTGCTCGAAAGTGAGAAAGACCGTGCCGAAAACACAATGATCGTCGATCTGCTCAGAAACGACCTCGGACGTGTTTGTGAATACGGCAGCATCGGCGTCGAAAAGTTGTGCGAATTGGAGGAACAC
>CAZUEI010000065.1:0-9309 GCA_964618985.1 uncultured Chloracidobacterium sp. | reverse complement strand
GATTGCAGGTTGGACAGACATACACGATCAGTGCAGAGTCCAAACAGCTTGCGTTTACGCCGCTGACGGTCAGTGTCACAAGCCAGTCGGTAAACGTTGACTTGATCGCTGATTAGCAACTGCTTCGGCAATCTACCTATTTGGGACGGGCTTTTGCCCGTCCCTTTTTTGTTTCAAAAGTGAAAACGTCTAGCGTTTAGCATTTTTGCAGGGTCATTGGTTATAAGAGCTTTAATGCCGAGTTCACGGCTGCGGGTTAGCCACGCGGGATCGTCAATGGTCCAAATTGTGACGGGTGTTTGTGATTCCGATGCGAGCGAGGCCAGTTTGCGGGTAACAAGTGCCCGATGAACCGAGATCTGATCGGCTCCGATTTCGCGCGCCATCGAGACTAAGTGATCTCTCCGCCGCAGATAGCTCATGATCGTTGGTTCAAAGAGAGCGGCCGTCTGAACCTCCGCAAGACGATGTTTGATCTCGGGAATCAAGGCCAGGTTAAAGCTCTTAAGAATGATCTGCGGCCGTAGCGGCGATTCACAAATAACATTGCAAACGGCTTCTGACAACTCGCAGCAATCATAATCGCCGGCCTTTAACTCGATATAGATCAAGCCGCGAAATGCATGCAGCAGTTGCATGGCCTGAGCCAGCGTCGGTATTGTTTCACGAGCGAAAGAGGGCTTGGAGCGTCCAGGATATTTTGTATTGAACCACGAACCGACATCGATCTTATTCAACTCATCAGCCGTAAGATCGGACGTTTTTTCTGAACGAAAAGCCGTACGCGCAAGTGTTTCATCATGTATCACCACCGGAACGCCGTCCTTCGCCAGCCGAACGTCAAATTCGACGCCGTCCGCACCGGCATCGACAGCCATTTGCAGTGCCGAAAGCGTATTTTCCGGCGTATGAGCGCTCGCCCCGCGATGGGCGATGATAAGAGGCTCGTGATTTGTTCCACCTTGTTCCACCTGTTCCACTGTTCCTGGAACGGAACAAATTTCGGTTATTTCTTTTCCAGCAAAAAGATCGTTTTTGACCATGAAATGGGTTCGGTGACCGGGAATGCGTGATTTCCAACAACGTTAAAGTACTTTTCGGCGGCGGTCCGAACGTCTGTGAGCTTGTGAATCTTAAAATTATAGAGAAGCGTCAAGACCGACCCAATCAGTGATTGTTTCACCGGCAATAGCACAAGCGGCGCTCCTTTTTTCATTACGCGGGCGGATTCGCGCAGCCCGTCATCGAGCGGAGTATATTCAAGCACGCCGCACATCATAACAAGGTCGAATGTGTTATCAGAAAATGGAAATTTTAGAATGTTGCCCTGAACGGCATTTATACGCTTTTCAATTTCTTTTCGTTTGGCAAATTCCTCACGGGCGATATTGAGCGAGTTAAATGACAGATCGAGCGCTGTTATATGCTGCGGAGTAAAACCAGCGTCAAGCAGGGCGAGCGTAGTAACGCCGGTTCCGCAACCGGCATCCAAAATGAGCGAATCGGGGCCAATTCTCAAATCAAGTGATCTTAGATATTTTGCAACCGACGCCCGGTAGCCGTTGATCTTCATCGCCAGGTTTTGCATGTCCGCGATGCGGTCATACAACCCCTGTGTTTTTACCTTTTGCTGGCGGCCGTTCTTTGGCATCGGATCACTTTTCAGCCAGGAGTTTCACGATCATTTCCCGAATTTGCGCGAGACGCGCCGTGCTTGTGCCGGTTTCAATGTAACGTATCACGCCTTTGCGGTCTATCAAAACTGTAGTCGGCAGTGAGGTCGCCCCATAAACCAACTGAATGCTCGAATCTTTGCCGACGACGAAATCGTAAGGAAGTTGCTCGGCTTCCCGAAAACTTTTTAGCTCTTCGATCTCGCCGGGGTTATCCACCCAAGGGCCGCTTACTCTGCCGTAATATCGCGTCACGCCGAGTGTCACCAAACCCTCGCGCGAAAAATCCTGATGCCATTCTTTCAAGGATGGGAATGCCTCAAAACAAGGCCCGCACCAGGTCGCCCAAAAATCCAGCAGAACAACCTTGCCTTTGAGTTCTGCAATTGTTTTGGGCTTGCCCGGAAACCATTGATCGACCGCGGGCAATTCCGGCGCGATCTCACCAAGCAATTTGTAATGCTTTTCGCGTTTCTTCAATCGCGAAACAACATCGGTCTGCAACGACGCGGCGCGAAATGCTGTTTCCGCGCGAATGAGCGACGTCATGTAATATTCCTGCGCCTGTGGTTTGCGGCCGGTTTCGATTAGATATTTGATCCGCTGATCGACAGCATAATAATACAGATTGGGTGATGTAACAGCAGCGGCGGTTACTCGAAGTTCTTCAAGGGAGCCTTCTGCCTTTTTTTGATCTCCGAGATCACGATACGCCTCAAAAACAAGCATCCCCGCATCAAATATCTCGTCAAGCCATCTTGCTCTCGATGCTGCGTCCTTTGACAACTCTTTTACAGCCTTATAACCTTCGTCGGCGTGAGCCGCCATCCGGACAAAATCTTTCTGTGACTGATATGCCTTGGCAAGCTCGCCTTCTATACGAGCACGCTCAGATGCTTTTGTTGGTTCGGATTTGAGATGTTCTGCCAGCAGCGCCTCAGCCTCGCTTAGTTTTTTCTGCTTTGCCAGAACAACGATGACAATTGACCGAGCCGACTGACGGCGGTCGGCGGCAGCGTTTTCGATCGTGATGAACTTGTGAAGATTTTCAGCCGTGCCGTCGAGATTTTCGGCGATCCAATGCAACATTCCAACGTAATAAAGATCTTCACCGGCGAGGTCTTTGCGTTCTGTCGCAATTGCAGCATATTTAGCGGCAAGCTGCCGCTGTTCAAGCCTAGTCTGATCCAAAAGCCGTTGGCTGAACGGAACTTTTTTCTTTTCATACTCGGCGGCTTTTGTTTTGAGGTATCCGTTCGCTTCGTCGAACATTTGCTTTACAGTCGATTCAATGGCCGCATTGCTAATTTCTGTTCGTTTGGTCGCGCCATCGGGTGCCCGTCCGGATTGAGCGAAAGTGCCTGATGTCGCGAAAAAAACTAAAAATAAAAATGAAATTAATCGCATAAAGAAACGTGTTAGCCGCTCGTGCCGACTCCGCGAAAATGGAAACGCTCTGCTCCGAAGGTATTAAAATAATCCGAATCCTTGTCATTGACCAGCTTCTCGACGACTATTTTCGCAGTCAAAGGAGCAAGCAAAATGCCGTTGCGGTAATGGCCTGTCGCCATGAAAAGCCCGTCAATACCCCCGATCGATCCAAGCACAGGCAACCCGTCAGAAGCATATGGCCGCAAGCCAGCCCAACGATCTGCGGTTGCCAATTCGGTTATACTCGTCGATATTTCACATGCCATCTCCTTCAGCGAAAGAAAAGCCGATCCCGTTACCGATTTGTCAAAGCCAACATTCTCCGATGTCGAACCGGCTAAAATTCGTCCATCACGCCTTGGGACAACGTAGCCGCGTCGGTTGCATATCACATGCTGAAACAACCGCTTTGCCGCCTGAAACGCAACGATCTGCCCGCGAACCGGCTCGATCTTAACAGGCATGTCGGCATCGCCAAGTTTGATGAGCGACGTCCACGCCCCCGTTGCAACTACGGTCATATCTGCATCGACAATCCCGGCATTAGTTTTCGCCCCGACAACACAATTGTTTTCAATGATAAGTTTTTCTACCTGCGTTTTTTCGAATATTTTGATGCCATTGATTTCTGCATAACGCTTTAGCGCTGCGATGAGTTTGCGATTCTCAACCTGCCAGTCGCCGGGAAAAAACAAGGCCTCGCGGACAAACTGCGAGACAAACGGCTCGGCACGACGAGCCTCTTCCGCCGAAAGATGTTCGACCGAAAACCCGGCATTCTGTTGCCACTTAAACCGCTCGCCAATTACTGTTACATCGCCATCGGTAAACGCCAGATAGAGAGTTCCAGTACGGTCAAGCTCAATATCGACACCTGTTTCATCGAACAATTCCGCAGCAAGTGTAGGATAAAGGTCTCGCGAAGCGCAGCAAAGATCAAAGAAAACTCCGGCATCATTAGTCTCGGCCTGCGGGCTTAGCATTCCTGCCGCAGCCCATGATGACTCTTCACCGCACATACCTTTTTCGATCAACGTGATGCGATTGACGCCTTGTTTGCGCAGTTCGCGGGCAATGCTCAATCCGATCACGCCGCCGCCGATTATTAATACCTCAGGCTTCATCTTAAAATTGCAGTTTGTCCTTTATTAACAGGCCGTTGTAAATTTAATTATAAGGTATTCATTATGAAACATACTATTACGTTAATTCCCGGCGACGGCATCGGCCCAGAAATCGTCGCGGCAACTGTCCGTGTGATCGAGGCGACGGGCGTCGATTTCGAATGGGAAACGCAGATACTTGGTGCGCAGGCACTTGAAAAATACGGTGACACGCTGCCCGAAGCCTCGATCGAAGCGATGCGCAGAAATAAGGTTTCGCTCAAAGGTCCGATCATGACGCCTGTCGGGAAAGGGTTTACTTCGGTCAACGTCGGCCTGCGGAGGGCTCTTGACCTGTATGCAAACGTCCGCCCGATCAAAGCCTTGCCAAATGTTAAATGCCGTTACCCCGAGTTAGATCTGATCATCGTCCGCGAAAACACTGAGGGTCTTTACTCTGGGCTTGAACATACCGTCGTTCCCGGTGTGGTCGAGAGCCTTAAGGTTATTACTGAAAAAGCCTCAACCCGCATTGCCAAATACGCCTTTGAATATGCCCGCGACAACGGCCGCAAAAAGGTCACCGCCGTCCACAAAGCGAATATTATGAAGCTGTCGGACGGCCTTTTCCTCGAATGTTTTTACAAGGTCGCAAAGGATTTCGCCGATATCGAGGCCGACGACAAGATCATCGACAATTGCTGTATGCAGCTCGTGATGCGGCCTGAGCAGTTCGACATAATGGTGATGGAAAATCTCTACGGCGATATTGTCTCCGACCTGTGCGCAGGTTTGATCGGCGGCTTGGGACTGGCTCCGGGAGCCAATATCGGCGAGCTTGGTGCCGTCTTCGAAGCCGTCCACGGCTCTGCCCCTGACATTGCCGGCCAAGGCATCGCCAATCCTACGGCACTGATGCTCTCGGCCATTCAGATGCTGCGTTATCTGGGTGAAAGGGATGCTGCACAGCGATTCGAAACTGCATTGTTTGCTGTTTTTGAGGAAGGCAAATCGATCACAAGGGATCTCGGCGGCAATGCCAAAACCAATGAATTTGCCCGCGCCATCGAAGAAAAAATAAAAGCCGGAGTATCTGCCTCTGCCTAAAATGTCGTTGATTTACTGCAACCCGCGAGACCGCAATCCGTTCTAATATTACGGATCGGCGTTTTGAGCCGGTGTAAAGAGGCTATTATGAAAAGAATGTTTCTTACGATTATAACGATCATTGGCCTGTCGGCAGCAGTTTTGGCTTACAAACCCGAAACGGTCACCTTGAAGAGCGGTCAAAAGAAATCCGCCGCCGGAGGTGAATTAAGTATCAAATTCATCTCGGTGACCGAAGATTCGCGCTGCCCGACTGATGCTAATTGTATTTGGGCCGGCAACGCAACGGTCCAGGTCAAGGTCACGACTCGCAGTCGCGGTGTGAAAATGATGACAATGAACACAAGTTCGGGACCGCAAGGCGATCAATTCAATGGTTGGGCGATCTATCTTACTTCACTCACCCCAGCACCCAAAAGCGGCAAGGCAATTAATCCGAAAAGCTATACCGCAACATTTTCCATTGCGCGGTTGACGCGATGATCACAGCCTTGACGAATCTCCAAATCCGTTACATAGTTAGAATGTCCTATAAAATTTTGGAGGAAATAAAACTATGAAACGGGTTATTTTTGTCTTTGCGTTTATTTTTATCGCAAGCTCTTTCGCATTCGGACAGCAAAAGAATGCTAAGCTCGAGGCCACATTGATCGAGATGGATAAGGCCTGGACCGCCGCCGAACTGCGTGGCGATATGAAGGCCATAAGCACGTATATTGCTGATGATTTCTGGGGAACCACAACGGAGGGCGTTGTAGAGAACAAGGCCCAGTATTTGAAGGGCATAAAGGCATCAAAAGATACTGATGTTGCCGACGAATACTCGGTCAGATTTTTCGGACCTGATCTCGCCGTCATGACACATCGCGGGACAGTAAAGGGAGAACAGAATTCTCAGTACCGCAGCACGCATGTTTGGGTAAACCGTAACGGCAAATGGCAGATCGTCGCTCATCACGGCAGCGAAATAGCGCCAGTCGCAACCGCCGCCCCCGCTGCCAAAGCTGAAGCCATGCCTAAGAACAAAAAAGGGCCGAAAATAGCGCCTACCTCTGCCGCTCCCACTGCGGTTGATGAAGCGCCCAAGTAAAAAAAGGCAATATATTAACTGATGAAGAGCGGGTAATCCCGCTCTTTTTCTTTTCTGCTAACCGGCGGGTTTTGTCAGATACATCAACATTATCAGCAAAATAAAATATGGCACCAAAGTTGCCGCGCCGGGATAATCCTTAGCTACACGCTGGCCAAAGAAAAGGGCGGTTATCGATGTTGCTCCGACAACAGAGGAGCAAAAAATTAAAACGAGCGAACCGGAAACAAAAAAATAAATAATCCCAACAGCGGCCATAAGCCCGGTCGCCATTTCCATCAATGTAATGGTCACGAGCATCATCGGGACCATTCCACTCAGAAAAGTTTTGGAAAAATGCCCGGTCAGCCATTCGAGATTGCCCTTCCAGTCGAACACTTTATCAAGGCCGGATTGAACAAAGAGAATGCTTACCAGCAATGAGCTGAAAAGCGCGGGCAGATTCTTGATAATGTCATCGAGGTTCATAACGTTATTGGGTGCGTTACTTCGTGCGCGCCTTCTGCAACGTGGACTTCTGCATTATCGCCTCAATCTCATCCGGATCCTTGGGGACCTTGGCTGTCAAGTTACGATTACCTTCTTTGGTCACAAGTACGTCGTCCTCGATGCGAACGCCGATGCCGCGATATTTTGAGGGGGCAGATTTGTCATTTGGCGGGATGTATAATCCCGGCTCGACCGTCAAAACCATACCCGGTTCAAAGGGCCGCGAGTTCTTTGCCGTCTGGTCGGTGAAATATCGCCCGGCATCGTGAACGTCAAGGCCGAGATAATGGCCGACGCCGTGCATGTAATATTTCATATACGATCTCTTTTTGATCAGGTCCTTCGTTTTGCCCTTTAGCAGGCCGAGTTTTTTCATTCCCTCGGTGAGAAGTTCAATAGAAAACTCCTGTCTTCCCTTAACGGTGTTTCCTGTTTTTGTGTATTCGATACACTGAAGTTGAACATCAAGAACGACGTCGTAGATCTCACGCTGTGCTTTCGAGAATTTGCCGTTGACGGGAAACGTGCGCGTGATATCAGCCGCGTAACCTTGGTATTCGGCGCCGGCGTCGATGAGAAGCAAATCGCCGTCCTTGAGCGGGCGGTTGTTTTCGACATAATGCAGAATAGTCGCATTTTCGCCGCCGCCGATGATCGAATTGTATGCAACGCCGCTCGCGCCGTTGTCACGCATGTAGGCTTCGATCAGCGACTCAACCTGAAACTCGTTCATTCCCGGCTTTGTTTTTTTCATCGCGAGGATATGAGCTTCGGCTGAGATCGTCGCTGCTTTTTGCATCAATTCGACCTCTTTCTGGGTCTTGTGTAATCGCATTTCGTGGATCAAGATGGTCGGATCTACGATAGTATGCGGCGGATATGCCGTTTTCAGGCGACGCTGTCGTTGGGCCGAAAGATATTCCAGAATTTGCAGATCGAGCTTTTCGTCAACACCGAAACGGTAGTAAAGCTTGTCGTGTCCGTCGAGTAATTTTCCTAACTCAGAAGCAAATTTATCAACCGGAAACGCTCTGTCGGCTTTGTAATTTTTCAGCGCGCCGTCAACACCTTCACGCCGGCCAAACCACGTTTCCATTTCCAGGTCACGCGGACGGACAAACAGCGTGTAAGGTTTTTTCGAACGCGGATCGATGACTGCTATCGCGTCGGGTTCCGGAAAGCCGGTCAGGTACATAAAATCCGAATCCTGACGGAATTTATACTCAGTGTCATAACTCCGCGTCGCCTCGTGTGCCGCCGGAATAATGGCGATCGAATCCTCGCCGATAGATTCAATGAACTTTTTCAATTGTGCTCTCATATCCAATGAGTTTAACGCAAAGCCGCAAAAAAGTCAGAACCTCTAAAAACAATAAACCACAGATAGACGCTGACCGGAAAAGCTAAAATCTGCGCTCATTTGTGTTAATCTGTGGTTTCATTTCAGATGGATCTACGAGTCACCGAGATATTCCTATCGATACAAGGCGAATCGTCGCACGCCGGTCGGCCATGTTCGTTCGTGAGACTGACGGGCTGCCCGATGCGATGCGTCTGGTGCGACAGCGAATATACATTTACTGGCGGCGAACACATCAGATTTGACGATATTTTTGTCAAACTCAAAGAATTTGGCTGCAATTTAGTTGAGGTCACGGGCGGTGAACCGCTTGCACAAAAAAATGTTTTTCCATTTATCACCGAGCTTTGTGATCGAGGCTATGAAGTCCTCATCGAAACCGGCGGCTATGTTTCAACCGAAGAGGTCGATCCGCGTGCGAAGATCATTCTCGACATAAAATGCCCGGCGTCCGGCGAAGCCGAACGGAATCACTGGCCAAACCTCGAACGTCTCCGCCCGGACATGGATGAAGTGAAATTTGTTGTTGCTGACATGGCAGATTGGGAATTTGCAAAGGGAACGATTGAGAGGAACGATCTTGTAAATCGCGCAAATGAGGTTCTCGTCTCGCCTGTCCACGGCATCGAAAATCTCGCTGGAATCGCTGAGGCAGTATCGACGAGCGGCCTAAAATTGCGGCTAAATTTGCAACTGCACAAATATATTTGGGGGGCCGATGCACGCGGAGTCTAAGGCAATTGTTCTGGTTTCAGGCGGCATGGATTCGTGCGTCACTGCCGCAATTGCGCGAGTCGAAAATAACGATCTCGCGTTCCTGCATATTTCCTACGGTCAAAAAACGGAAAACCGTGAACGGAATGCATTTAACGAAGTAGCCGATCATTACGGCGTCGAAAAGCGGCTCGATATTTCCATAGAACATCTTGCCAAGATCGGCGGATCATCGTTGACGGACAAAAATATCGCAGTCTCCGAAGCCAACCTCGAATCAAAAAAAATCCCGACAAGCTAAGTCGCTTTCCGCAATGCAAATATGTTGTCGATAGCTGTAAG
>CAZUEI010000064.1:0-9319 GCA_964618985.1 uncultured Chloracidobacterium sp. | reverse complement strand
TCGTTGAGTCAGAGCCAGACCGCTATTGCGTGATAGTAAACTTGCCTTTATTCTCTATAAGCTGACCACTGACTCTGTCCTTGATCTGCACATTTATTTCGTAATTGCCGATTGGCAGCAGCGTCGTCGGTAGCAGTCTTGCGAGCGTCAGTCGCTGTCCCGAATCACTCAGTCCGGTCCAGTCTTCCGCTTGTTTAAGAATTTCCTTCCCGCCTTTTGTTAGAACATAATTAACGTCAACCGCCGGCCTCAGCGTTGTCTGATCAACCCCGGCATTATAAACCTGAAGGTAAATGCCGACCTCCTGCCCAGCTTTATACTCGCCCGACAAATTTGGAATTACCTTTGCATTACCGATCACAAACATCTGGCCGATGTCGCGTTCGGTAGTCGACCTCAGCCTTGCTGCAAGCACCAACGACGATGTTGACAGCTTTTTCTCATCGTATTTAGGCACGGCAAAGCCCAGATTTACGAGGCCTTTGTTGCCGGTTTTTACATCGCGGACAACGACATCGACCTTATATGTTCCCGGCGCCAGTGCGATGGCTTTCTGATAGATGGATTTCCGCTCGCGTGCTTCGATAAGTTCGTCCGTCGTTGCAGTTGTAGTGACCGAGTCCTCAAAAATGCCAGTCCGCTTGCCCGAAACGGCGGTGATCTTGCCAAAAATATTCATCGTCGCCTGCTGGAGGCCGCCGACCTGATCGAACGACAATTCCTTATTACTGGTCTGGATCGTAAAGGCGGTGATCACGCGGTCATCCGATTGCCGGAAAAAATCGACACGCACATCAAACTGGATCGGGTCTTTGTCGAGAAGCACAGAATCGATACCTATCACATCCTGCAGATCGCTGAATTTGACTGCCGGCGGCCGCGACAATCCAACTTGAATTTCCATCCTGCGGAACATAGAGTCCTGTTCACGCCGGAAGCCACTTGAGGTGCTGCGATCGAAGTCGTTATTTAAACCCAGTTGGTCAAGTGTATTCTCGCCAGAATTCATTTTCAATGCATTTTTTTCATTTGCATCGCGGGCCAGGCGGTATTCACCCGTGCTCGTCGGATCGACAAACTCAATTTCGAGGCCGTCACCGACGCCCTCCAAATGCCGGTAATACCAAATTTCAAATGGATAAGCTGTTATGTCGCCGCCGCCTTCATAGCTCGGACGGTTATAACTGCCGCCGGACGGGTGTGATTCGATGGAATCGGGTTTTCCCCACGCAATGTAGATGCGGCCGCGGTCGGTTTTCCATCCGGGAGTGCCGGATGAGAAGTGTTCGTTGGCGTAGGCAATACGCTCGTAATACTGTTCGCGAAATTCGTTTTCCTCTGTGTCAGGATTCGGATCTCGCCGTCGCCAAAAATTTTCGATGAAATTTTCACGCTCTTCGTCAGTCGCCAGTGCCTTGAACGCTTTTTTCTCCTCGTCGGTGATAAGATAAGGCACGTCATTTTCGAGCCATTTTTTATAGACGTCTTTAGATTCCTTCTTAACGTTGCGCGCCTTTTCGGTCACGTCCTGACTTGGCTTATCTTTATCGGGCGGTTGGGCAAATGCAGCCGCAGCTCCAAGCCCCGCGACAAAAACGGCCAATACAAAGTTATGAATGAATTTGATCTTTGACATAGCGGTAAAACCCCATCCGAATCCGGCAAATTTAGACGACCCATCAACTCTACAGATTTTAGTCAGTAAACCTCAATATTTCAAGATGCAAAACGGCTTGACTTAGTTGTATTTTCAGCTACTAGCCGCTTCAGCATCCGTTTGACGTTTTTTTCCAAAAAACCAGGCGATGAATATCGACACGATATACAACGCGATCATCGGCAATGCAAAAAGCATCATATTCGGAATATCACTAGTCGGCGAAACTATCGCCGCCACTATAAGGATCACTATGATCGCGATCTTCCAACTTCGAACCATAAGAGGCGCCGTTACCAGCCCGATACGCGCTAAAACATAAGTAATTGCCGGCATCTGAAAAATAAGACCCATCGCGAGCATTATGATAATGATGAAGTCAAGGTAATCGCTTGCCTTGAGAAGCAGCTTAAAATCCTGGCCCACCCCAAGCAAATATCTAACAGCCGGAGGAAACAGGATGTAATAAGCAAAAGCCGCACCAATAACGAAAGAAACAGACGAAAGCCCTATAAACGGAGTAACATACGCTCTTTCATGCCTGTACAATGCAGGCGAAATAAACAACCATATCTGCCAAAGCAGCAGCGGTAATGCTAACGCGATCGCAGAGTAAAGAGCTACGGTAACGTATAGCGTAAATGACTCGAGAGCGGTAGTAACGATCATTCTCTCGTCAGCGTTTGGTTGGCCTATTGCGGTTTCTTTAAATATCAGTGGTAGCCTGACGCCGGCTGGCACTATCGCATTATTGGTAATTAACGGCTCGGTCGTAAAAAGGCCTAGTTTTCCGTCAAAATCTCTGGTAACCTTTGCTCTGACCGATGTCCCGGGCGAGACAACGGTGGATCCGAGATTGAACGAATCGTCAAAAATGTAACGGCCTTCATCGCTTTCCTTAAGATTGTCGATGGCGAGTACTTTTTCGTCACCTTTTATTCCGCTGATCGGTAAGTCACGCCTTGAGGCTTCTGAAAGAGCTCTTCGGATCGGAACGGAAAGAAAATTATAGATCTTGTCGGAAAAAAACCAACATATAAAAAAAGCTATAACTATTATAATGACAGAGTTTACGAGCCGCTTGCGCAACTCGTCGAGATGTTCCAGAAATGACATCTGCCCGCCAGGTTGGAGCTTTTGATTTGTTTCTGATTCTTCCATTAAACGTTACAGCCAGTTCTTTTTGTGGGTTGGGTCGTCTGAATCGAGAGACAGAGTTGGTTGCTCCTCAATTTGAGTGTTACGCCCTTGCTCACGCTCGGGCTTTTGCATATCAGTTTCAACCAGATGCTCAAAACTTGCCGGATCGATCTCTTTTATCATCGGCTCGGCTGGCGGTTGCGTATTTAATTCATCTGCGCGGCTAACGGTCTCGGCCTCTAAAGTATTGAGATCAAGGGCTTTAGCTTCTTCTTCAAAATTCACCTCACGCTGCCATGTTTCTTTGAATTCGTTAGCCGTGCCCCGAAACTCGGCCATTATCTTGCCAAATTTTCGTGCCAATTCGGGTAGCTTTCGCGGACCGAGAAAGATCAAGGCGACAATGCCGACCAGGATCAATTCGGAAGTTCCGATAGATTCGAAGATGAACAAAAGCAACTAATTTACCTCGATCAAATAATTTCCTTTTTCTATTACTCGCCCGATAACTGCTGCGTCTGTAATTTCATTCAAAAAGGCTTGTGCATTTGCGTCTGGCAGCGAGATCAGCAAACCACCCGCCGTCTGCGGATCGAACAGGGCGCTTTGCATCTCGCCTGAAACGCCTGGCTCTATTCTAATGGCTCCGCCAACGTAAACCCGATTGTTCTTGTCGCCACGCGTCAACATTCCTTGAGCGATCAATTCCAACACATCCGGTAACAGTGGAACCGCTTTAGAATCAATAGTTAACGTCACATTGCTGGCTTTCGCCATCTCAAAAGCATGACCCATCAAACCGAAGCCGGTTACGTCCGTGCAGGCATTTACACCAACTTTCTGCATAACTTTTGATGCCTCGGCCGCAGATGTTGTCATTGTCTTAATCGCTGCCGCTTCAGCTTCGCGGCTAGCTTTGCCGTGTTTGATCGCCGTATTGATCGCTCCTGTTCCGATTGGCTTGGTCAGTATAATGACATCGCTGGGTTTCGCACCGGCATTTGTCAAAACACGATCAGGATGAACGATGCCGGTTACGGAATAGCCGAATTTCATCTCCTTATCGTCCACCGAATGACCGCCGATGACCACAACACCCGCGGCGTTCATCGCTTTTTGCCCGCCGGCTAGTATCTGGCCGAGAATGTCCCAATCGCCTTTCTGTGGGTAACATACTATAGATAAAGCAGTTAGCGGCGTTCCGCCCATTGCATAAACATCATTTAACGAGTTCAACGCTGCGATTTGCCCGTACATCTCAGGATCGTCCGCGACCGGCGTAAAAAAGTCGAGCGTTTGTACAAGCGCGGTGTCGTTCGTAAGGCGAAAAACTCCCGCGTCGTCGGCATGGTCAAAGCCGACGATCACATTTTCGTTGTGCTGGACCGGAAGTTTGCTCAAAACTTGAGCAAGGTCGCTCGGCGCGAGTTTAGCCACTCAACCGGCGCAGTCGACCATTTCCGTCAAACGCTTTTGCATTTCGGTAACTCCTTTTATTGCTTTACTATTAGCTCGTAAATTCGGTCGAGATCGTCGATGCTGTAATACTCGATCTCGATCTTTCCACTCGCACCTTTTTTACCGGGAACGATCTTTACATTCGTCTTGAGAGACCTCATTAATTTTGTTTCTGCGGCTTTCATATTGGCGTCAAGGCCGCGATCAACGGTCTTAATTCCCGCTGGCACAGAAGGCGAGATCTTGTAATGTTTTACCGCCCGTTCGGTCTCTCTCACCGACCAGCCGTTATCAATGACCAAATTTGCCACGACTCGACGCACCTGAGGATCGTCTGTCATCAGCAAAGCGCGGGCGTGCCCGGCGGAAAGAACTCCTTCTTGGATCTCGCGTTGCAAATCACCTGAAAGCCGCAAAAGCCGCAATGAAGTGGATATGACGGATCGTTCTTTCCCTACTCTTTCAGCCACCATTTCCTGTGTAAGCCCAATGTTTTCAATGAGTTTACAATAAGCATTGGCTTCTTCGATGGGGTTCAATTCCTGACGCTGGATATTCTCGATCAGTGCAAGCTCAAGCAGTTTGTCGTCTGAAACTTCCTTGACAAATGCCGGAATTTTCCTCAATTCGGCCATTTGTGCCGCCCGCCATCTCCGCTCACCGGCAACGATCTGGAAACGGCCGCCATTACGGCGAACCACTATTGGCTGAATGACACCATTCGCATGAATGGACTGCGCAAGCTCTACAAGATTTGCGTCATCGAATTTTGTTCGCGGTTGCTGCGGGTTCGGCTCAATAAGATCTATGTCTATTTCAACTGTTCCTGTTAACGCTTCGGCTGCTGGAGCCGCAGCGGTTTCCCCTATCAAAGCATTCAGACCTCTCCCAAGCGTTTGTCTAGGCATTTTTCAATATCTCCTTTGCTAATTCGTTGTAGCTTTCCGCACCCTTTGATCTTGGGTCGTAAAGCATGATCGGTTTCCCGAAACTCGGCGCTTCGGCCAGGCGGACGTTTCGCGGGATAACGGTTTTTAGAACCTGTGAGCCATAAAAATCCCGCAGATCTTTCGCGACTGCATCTGAGAGATTTGTCCTTTCGTCATACATCGTGAGCAAAAGTCCTTCGATTGCCAGTGACGGGTTTAATTCACGTTTGAGCCTTGTTAGCGTGTCGAATAATTCTGTCACACCCTCGAGCGCATAGTATTCGCACTGTATCGGAACAAGAAGAGAATCCGCCGCAGTCAAACCGTTAAGCGTCAAAATGCCAAGTGAGGGCGGGCAATCCACGATAATGTAATGAAAATATGTCTTGATGTCAGCGAGAAGGTTTTTGAGTGCAAAATTGCGATTCTCCATCTCTACAAGCTCAACCTCTGCTCCTGCCAGGTTCTTATCCGACGGCAAAACCCAAAGCGTTGGAATTTCGGTCGACAGGACCATTTCACGCACAGAATCGCCTGAAATAAGGGCATTATAAAGGTTTTTTCGTGTATTATTGCGGGCAATACCCGCGCCGGAGGTTGCATTCGCCTGCGGATCGGCGTCAACAAGCAAGACTTTCCTCTCGTTTGCGGCCAATGCTGCGGCGAGGTTTATCGCCGTGGTTGTTTTCCCAACACCGCCTTTTTGATTGGCAACCGCTATTATTTTTCCCATGGCTTCCGAATTTCAATTTAGCACAGAGGCGTGTCAAACTCTAATTGGCGCAAATGTGGCACGTGCCACATTCAAAAAAATGCAGAAAAATGTGGCACGTGCCACATTTGGTTCAAGACTTAAGTTTTGTGCAAGTAAATGCGCGATAAGTTGGTCAGAAACCAATGAAACTAGGTGTGAGGCCGACGATTGTGTGAATTAGACGGATATGTGGCACGTGACACATTGAGTTAATTATTAGCTGTTTGGGTTGGTAAATGAGCTGTGAGGTGAACGAGAACCGAAGAAACAGCCGCTGGTGTGAGACCGTTTATCGTGCGGACTTGTCCAAAATTCTGTGGGCGGGCACGCTCAAGCCGTTCGACCATCTCATTTGAAAGGCCGCCGATAGCATTAAATTGAAAACCATCAGGAACTTTCAGGCTGTCGTGATGATTTACCCGTTCAGTCGCCAATTTCTGTTTTACTATGTAGCCGCTATAAAGCGAATCAGCCAGTGCGGTGTCAAGATCCATCATGTTTATTTCGGATCGTATCTCAGAGGGAAGTAAGCGATGGATAAGATCAGATGTGACGCCCTGCCGGTTTGCTAATTGTGAAAGTGTGATGGCATCACCTAGATCTGCACCCAAAATTTGCGAAATACTTGCATATTCCACTGAAGAGCGCTTGAATCGGGTGAGATCGAGAGCATTACGCAAATTCGCTATCCGGTCACGTTTCTTGTTGAACCTTTCCCAATCACGATCTCCGACCAAACCTATTTCATGACCTTTTGGCGACAGTCGTTCGTCTGCATTGTCGTGACGCAGCGTCAACCGGGCCTCTGCACGCGAGGTGAAAAGACGATATGGTTCATCGACTCCGTGCTGGATCAGATCGTCCGTGAGAACGCCAATATACGCTTCATCTCGTTGTAAAGTAAATGGTTTACGGCCCTGAACTGTAAAAGCTGCATTTATCCCAGCCATAAAACCCTGGCAAGCAGCTTCTTCATAGCCCGTCGTACCGTTTATTTGACCTGCGAGAAAAAGGCCTTTCATGCGGGTGGATTCCATAGTCGGCCGCATTTCACGCGGATCGACGAAATCATACTCGATCGCATAGCCGGGTCTGATAATCTGCACGCTTTCAAAACCGTTGACCATCCGCAGCAGTTCAAGCTGAAGCTCTGACGGCAGGGAAGTCGAAAAACCGTTCAAGTAAACTTCGTTGGTGTTATGCCCTTCCGGTTCGAGGAATAACTGATGACGGTCCTTGTCCGCAAACTTCACGACTTTGTCTTCGATCGACGGACAGTAACGCGGCCCGACACCTTTAATCTTCCCAGAATAAAGCGGCGATTGGTGCAGATTGTCGCGGATCATTTGATGGAGGCGTTCACTCGTATAGCCAATAAAGCACTGTATTTGATTCTGCTCGATCCTTTCTGTCGCAAACGAGAACGGGACGGGCTTTTCGTCAGGCGGCTGCGGCTCGAATGCATCCCAGTCAATCGTGCGGCCATCGAGTCGGGGCGGTGTTCCTGTCTTCAATCTTCCGACCGGAAATCCATGATTCTTCAAACTTTCCGCCAACTCTATCGATGCCGGCTCGCCGGCGCGTCCGGCTGAGAAAGTTTTTCTACCAGTATGTATAGTGCCATTAAGAAAAGTTCCCGTAGCGATAACTACTGCTTTTGCTCCAAAACGACGTGAATCCTGCATTTCAACGCCGATAACCTTATTATTATCAATAATTAGATCAATAACTACGCCTTGGCGAAGATGCAAATTTGGTGTCGCCTCAAGCACACGACGCATCTCTGTTCGATAGAGGCTGCGATCTGCCTGAGCACGCGGCGATTGCACAGCCGGACCGCGAGAACGATTGAGCAAACGAAATTGGATGCCGGTTCGGTCGATCACCCGGCCCATAATGCCGCCGAGAGCGTCGATTTCGCGCACTACATGGCCTTTTGCGATGCCGCCGACCGCCGGATTACAGGACATTTGACCGATGAGGTCGAGATTGATAGTTACAAGAGCAGTTTCAGCTCCAAGGCGCGCCGAAGCCGAGGCCGCCTCGCAGCCCGCGTGCCCCGCACCGATCACTATCACATCAAACGTCTCGTCGTACATAACCGAAAAACGGTATCAAAAGCCAAGCTACTTATAATAGTTAATATCGCCGGATTTCGCCAGCCCCTTTGCATTGTGTTTGTTTGGCTGTGTTATGGACCGGTGAGGAGGATTGAGAATATTTGCAGCCCTTTTATTAGATTATTCCGAACCCACACCAATAGTCTGGAAATCCCTATTCATTCAGTATTTTCCATTTCTGAATATCGAGTCTTGGGGATAATTTCCCAAAATAGAAGTTACCGACCGTTTTGTTCGCGCATTACGGTAAGCTACGGTGCTCGATCTTATTGCTTTCGCCGAAAATTAGGAGATCATAATATCAGTAATATGCTGAATCTAAAGCCGACCTATCGTTCATTCATTTCAAGGTTTTT
Organism: uncultured Chloracidobacterium sp.; assembly: GCA_964618985.1. GTDB lineage: Bacteria > Acidobacteriota > Blastocatellia > Pyrinomonadales > Pyrinomonadaceae > OLB17. The sequence goes on along the minus strand of CAZUEI010000064.1, from coordinate 905 downwards.
CCCCCTTCACGTTTTGTTAATGAGCCTTGTAGTTGTTACCTTTTCCGTCTCCGCCAGTTATGCGCAGGGGACACTTTCAGGAACCGGGGGAGTGACCCCGGCGAGTGTGGACTTGTCGGCAGAAGGAACAGCTGACTGGGCACATTGGGGATTGATCACACCTACAAGTTTCAATCATAAGAACGGTGTCACACAGCAGATCAGTGATTACACTGCTTTGGGCACTGGTACCATCCAGCAGTACACGAACAACCCGAACCTCTACAGTTGGAGTGACGGAACGCCGACGGCTTCGGTGACTAACACGGCAAACGGTGTTTACGTTATAGGAGTTAACAACGGATTCCAGGTAACGGCACCTGCCGACACGACCGACAGAACGTTAAAGATGTATGTCGGAGTGTATGCTGCGGGCGGGCGTTTCGAAGCAAGCCTGAGTGACGGGAGTGCTCCGGACTATGTCGATACCTCGCTTGTGAACTTCACCTCAATAAGCAACATAGTTTACACGCTCAACTACAGTGCGGCGTCGGCCGGACAAACCCTTACGATCAAGTGGACGGCTGACAGCATCTTTGATTCATACGGCAACGTCACTCTACAGGCAGCGACACTTGTCGACAATACCACCTCCACGCCGACTCCAACAGCAACGTCCACGGCAACGCCGACGATGCCGGGGCCAGGATCACTTTCAGGAACCGGGGGAGTGACCCCGGCGAGTGTGGACTTGTCGGCAGAAGGAACAGCTGACTGGGCACATTGGGGATTGATCACACCTACAAGTTTCAATCATAAGAACGGTGTCACACAGCAGATCAGTGATTACACTGCTTTGGGCACTGGTACCATCCAGCAGTACACGAACAACCCGAACCTCTACAGTTGGAGTGACGGAACGCCGA
>CAZUEI010000063.1:7906-9373 GCA_964618985.1 uncultured Chloracidobacterium sp. | reverse complement strand
TTCTCACGCCGCAGATCGTAAAGTTTTAAAATTAAGTCCGCAGATTCAGCTTTGCTCATAAAAAAGTCCTCCTAAGTTGTGTAATTCAAGTTTATTTTGGCTGGCGGCAGATGTCAATTTAGTGAGCTGGGAGTTAAGAAGTATTTAATAAAGATAGTAGAATCAATTGGAATTTAGCTATGATCTCTAACTTCTTGCGAGAACATATCGAAGCCGGCGATTTTCCGTCCGCGGTGTATCTCGTTGCCGAAAAAGGTGAGATCGTTTTGCACAAAGCCCTTGGTTTTGCGGTCGTTGAACCAGAACGGATCGAGGCGAAAGTCGATACGATATATGACCTTGCAAGTTTGACCAAGGTGCTCGTGACGGGATTGTTAGCGGCAAAACTGATCGAGAATGAAAGTCTTGGCATAGGCGATAAACTGGCACAATTTCTTGATGAGTTCGTGCAGCGGGACATAAGCGACATTACAGTCAAACAGCTTTTGATCCATACCTCGGGATTGCAAGCATGGTTGCCATTGTATTTGCCTGAAGCTGAAAGCACTCGCGTTTCCCTCCGCATTGCCGATCTTCCTTTGGTCGATCCAGGCGCATCTGTTGTTTACAGCGATCTTAATTTCATTCTGTTGCAGAACATTTTGGAAAAGATCTTGCAAAAACCATTGAACGAGGCTTTTCATGCCGAAATATCAAAACCTCTTGATTTAAAAAACACTTGTTTTAACCCACCCGAAGATCGGCGGGGCAAGATCGCTGCTAGTGAACTTGGCAATGGATATGAACGTCAACTTTGCCAGGAAAAATATCCAGAGATCCACAATCCGCAATTCGCAATCCGCAATGACGTGATCTGGGGCGAGGTCCATGACGGCAACGCCTATTTTATGGGAGGCGTTGCGGGTCACGCGGGCCTGTTTTCGACAGCTGAAGACGTATTCAAGATCGCACAGCAGTTTTTGCCGAATTACACTACTTTGCTCAAGCCGGAAACTTGCGAGTTTTTCCGCACCAATTTTACCAAGAGAATGAACGAAGACCGTTCGTTCTCGTTTCAGCTTGCATCGACTCCGGACTCGACCGCAGGAAGCAAGATGTCGCCGGAAAGCTTTGGCCATCTTGGGTTTACGGGAACCAGCCTTTGGATCGACCCTGTCAAAGAACGCGTTTTTATCCTGCTTACAAACCGCACGCATAACCACGATTTACCGTTCGCCAACATCAACGCCGTTCGACGCAGATTTCACGATCTCGCGATAGAATATCTCGACAAAAATTCCTAGCAACGAAAAAAGCTGGATTTTAATCAAAAAGACGCTTTCCCCAAAGTATTCTTTCGTCCGGAGAAATGCGTCAGATGAGAATTTATCCCCCTTTTTTATTTATCCTCTTACTATTGGCTGCAACTACGTTTGGCCAGTCCAGCACGTCCACCAGGCCGCGCGTCGCACCGACGGCCACGCCGCC
>CAZUEI010000063.1:0-7806 GCA_964618985.1 uncultured Chloracidobacterium sp. | reverse complement strand
GACCGGGTAATGGTCATATCGTTCGATGAGGATGTTCATGTTCTGAGCCCGGTCACGAGCAATCGAAACCAGTTGCGAAGTGCGATCAGGGAAGCCCGATTTGGTGACGGGACGAGCCTTTATGAAGCGGTTGATCATGTGCTGGATGAGCAGTTGAGGCAGATTCAGGGGCGAAAAGCTGTGGTGTTATTTACCGACGGTGTTGATACGACTTCGCGTCGGGCGAGTTACGACAGCACCCTTCGCGCAACTGAAGAAGCTGATGCGCTTTTTTACACGATTCGTTATGACACTTCCAGAGATATGAGTGCCGGCAACAATCAGCCAAGTGGATGGGGCGGAATACTCGGCTCGATCATCATGGGTGGCGGAATAAACATCGGCGGTTCATCCGGCAGAGGTGCGAGTCGAGCCGAATATGAAAAAGGCCGTAGGTATCTCGAAGCCCTTGCTCAAAACACCGGCGGACGGGAATTTGAAGCACAGTCGATACATAATCTCGATTCCGCATTTTCCGGTATTGCAGCAGAGCTTCGACGGCAGTATTCGATCGGCTATTATCCTGAAAATGTCGGTAAAATGGGAGATCGAAAGCAGATCAGGATCCGTGTAATGCGTCCGGGCGTCGTCGTGCGGGCAAAGAACAGTTACATTGTCGGACAAACAAACAGAAGCATCGCCAGTGGAAAGTGAAAAAATTGTTGGTGTCACAGTGTGACACAAGCGCGTCCCAGAGATTTTTTCACCACAGAGGCACAGAGAACACAGAGAAGATCAGGGGCTGTGTCATGCTGTGACACAGGCGCGTCCCAGAGATTTTTTCACCACAAAGACACAAAGGACACAAAGAAGAATCGGAGGCCGTGTCACACTGTGACACAAAGCGCGTCCCAGAGAAATTTTCAACGCAGAGATCGCAGAGGTTCCTCAAATAAGTGCGTCCCAAAATAAATTTTCAAATATCATGCCGCATCTGACGGTCCGTTCGTCGCCGGTTGGCGACAGGAAAAACACTTGCGTCCCAGAGAAATTCGCTCACAGGCACGCTCGTTTACACTCGCGTTTCCGCCCGTAAGTTCACGGAGAGCCGCGTCCCAGAGAATTTTTCACCACAGAGGGTACAAAGAACACAGAGGAATTTATTCTCTGCGTGCTCTGCGTTCTCTGCGTTAAAAAATATTTTGTGCGTCCCAGAGATGGGGACGTGTAGAACGGTACCAGACCACCTGGACGGTTATCGTCGAAATCATAAAGAGGCGCGGCCCCCGGTTCCGGCATATCGCACAGATCGTAGAACACTGCGGCCCCTGGTTCCGGGCGGCCGTTTGATCTCATGACAGACTGATAGTCACTGCCCGGGCCGAAGCGGCTCTCGTTCAGCTTTGCGAGGATGTGCTCGACAAAGGCAAGTCGTTCGTCAAAGGCGATCTCGGAGCGCGGAATGAAAAATTGCGGGTGACAATTTGGCGACGTGCGGCTAATGCGGTTCTTGTACATAGCGTCAACATAGCATCCAAAAAGTTTTATTGGAATACCAACTTTCCGGATATGACGTAACTTTCCGAATATGACGCAACTTTCTTGAAACGACGTGGTTTTCCGAATATGACGCAACTTTCCGAATATAACGTAACTTTCCGAATATAACGTAACTTTCCGAATATGACGCAACTTTCCGAAGTGTTTCACAATTTTTTTTGCCCGCGAAACACACGAAACATACCAAAAAGATTTCTCTCACAGGTCTTTCGCGTCTTTTTGCGTGTTTCACGGGGAAGGAACTGACCGCCCGCTGACGCAGGCGGTTCTGACCGACGTGGCATCGTTTTCGGCAATTTGTCGCATCCAATGTTGTAAGCTAGAACGGTTGAATGAAAGGCATAAGAATACTTACAATTGCGGGCTTTATCCTTATTGCGTGTGTTGCTGCTGTCAATATCAATGCGCAGTCAGGCCGTGAAAACTCCTCAACCCGTACAAAGATCAATCAAAGGCCAGCTCAGCCATCCCAATCTCCAACACCGCCGCCCGAGGCCGAACCAGTAAATCCCTCCGTTAACGATGACGGAGAGGTCATCAAAGTTGATACACAGCTTGTAACGATACCGGTTCGCGTAATGGACAAAAAAGGCCATTTTGTCGGCGGGCTGAGAGCGGAAAATTTCAAGGTTTTTGAAGACGGTGTTGAGAAAGAGGTCGCTTTGTTTTCGAACGAGCAGCAGCCGTTTACCGTCGCTCTTGTTTTGGACATGAGCTATTCAACTACATTTAAGATCGCCGAGATACAGTCCGCCGCAATTGCGTTTATCGACCAGCTTCGGCCGCAGGACAAGGTCATGGTGATCTCGTTTGACGCTGAGGTTCACATGCTTTGCGAAGCGACAAATGACCGCAAGGCAATTTACCGGGCGATCAAGAGCACAAAGATCGCCACGGGGACAAGCCTTTACGAAGCCGTTGACATGACAATAAACAGACGATTGAACAGGATCGAGGGCCGCAAGGCTATCATTTTGTTTACCGATGGTGTCGATACTTCGAGCATAAGAGCCACTGAAGGGAACAACCTTAGTGACGCGATGGAACTTGATGCCCTGATCTATCCTATCCGGTATGACACTTACGCTGATGTTCAGAATATGAAGAACAAAACGATGATCCCATTGCCGCCGATAATGAGTCCGGTCCCTCAGTCCGGCGGCAATCCTATACCAACAATTTCTGTCCCTACCGGCGGACAGCCCAATGCCAAAGGCACATCTGCCGAAGAGTATGAAAATGCCCGCGAGTATCTCGAACAATTAGCATTTCGCACTAGCGGCACCGTTTACCTTGCAAGCACAACGGGGAATTTGGCTGATAGTTTTGCCAAGATCGCCAGCGAACTGCGTGAATTTTACAGCCTCGGCATTTATCCTGACGAAATAAAGATAGGGAAAGTAAGAAAACTGAAGGTAAAAGTTGACCGCCCGGGATTAGCCGTCCGCGCACGCGATAATTATGTCGTCGGCAAAAAGGCAGGCAAGACAAAATAAAAAACGGTCGCTTGAAAAGTGACACCAGCGTCTCGGCGGGGTTACCAGTTCATACACCCGTAATACTACCTAAATATCTGTTCTTGCAGTCTTCTGTATTCCCGTTCGGCTCGCAGTTCATCGAGCGTGTATTGATCGGGAATCATTTCCCAATCCTCAATAAGCCCATTGTCAACAACAGACTCAATAGTAGCCTGAATCGCGACCGGGACGTTCGACAAGAAATCAAACCCCGTTTGTGATTCTACAAAATCAATGCTAACGCGATAATCGCGCCAATTAAGTCCGAGGCCGTCCTGATTCGGCATCCAGACAGCGATGGTGCGGGTAGAAGTTGTTACGCGAGACACGTCGTTTGTGCCCTGAGTGAGAACGATTATGACCTTCCATGTTTGCGTCGGAAGAGAGACCGCGGCTGGCCCGATAACGCCGTTATGGCCATAACCGCCTGAAATTATGTAAAGTTCATTTCCTTGATTGGCTAAAGTTCGGCAGTAGGTTTCAAGATCTGCCCAAGGCCCGGAATTATTATCCGAAGCCTGCGGGATAAAGTTGGTCATCAGGAATGTTGATGAGTTGTCTGCTACGGTCAAAGTCCTGTCTGCTGAAGGACACATGTGTCCGCGGTCATATCCTGAACCTGAATAACCATTCGCGTCAACGTGATACCAGCTTGCCGGGAGGGCAGGATCAGGTCTGTAGTCGTCCTGACGCTGTGTACCGCCGAGCCACGAGGGATCTAGGTGCCAGGAAACCCAATTCGGCCTTCGATCGTCGCGGTGATATGACAAACAGTAGGTAGATTTTTCCATCAAATAGTTTGTCGGCTCATTGACATTAGTTACAGCGTTAGACGGATTGCCCATGGTTAAATGGACGTTCGATGGGGTAGGTGTGCCGGTCGCCGTATTTGTCGCGGTGCTAGTCGCAGTGCTCGTCGCAGTTGGAGTTGCCGTATTCGTCGGAGTTGGCGAGGCGGTCGGCGAATTGGTCGCGGTCGCCGTCGGTGCTGGAGTTCCGCCGCAAACATTGGCCCCATCTGAAGTCGGGCTGAGCGTAGTGTAAGTATTTGTGTTTCTAAGGCCGCCCGATCCGTTTGGACAACGTTGCATCGAAACCACATCGCCATTGCTATTCGCATTTTCATCCACCTGTGGTTGGCCCGAATTCAGCAATACCAACAATCCTGGGTCGTCCGCGTCACTTGTGTCATAAACTAAAGCGTCGCGCAGATTGGCAATCGTTATTGCTGTTCCGTTTGGAAAACTAGAAGCATCATCCGCATACAATGCGACGGCGTCAGCGCCGTTTTGAAGAATATTGCCGCCAAAAATAATATCGACGCCGGGCACGTCAGTGTTGCCTAACGTGAAATAACCTTGCGCATTAGTGCTAAATCCGTCAAGATCGAATGCCGCATAAGATACGTCGCCATTACCGTTGTAAAACACCACAACAAGCCCATCGAGGGGAGCATTGCCGACGCCGCCGTCATACAGTTCCACAAATTCAAGAGCATCTGTTCCCAGAGTATCGGCGTCAGCCTCGTTGATCATGAAGTTCGGCGTCGCCGTCGGGGTACTGGTTGCGGTCGGTGTTGAAGTATTTGTCGGCGTATGTGTCGGGGTGTCGGTCGCCGTTAGGGTTGGCGTATTGGTCGGCGTGCTTGTGCCAGTAGCGGTCGGTGTCGCGAATGTGAAACCGGTTATCGCGACGCTGTCCCAATTGATCCGATTTCCTCCGCCAGAGATCTTACGAAGTTCGAAGCGGATAGGCCTTCTAGCACCGATAATAAATGTTTGCGTCTGGAGGGTGCCCGAACTGGAAGTAATTGTCGCTCCAAATTTTTGCCATGAAGTGCCATTGTTCAACGACCCCCATAATTCCCAGTCACTGCTGGCGTCTGTTCCGTAAACTGCGTGCTGCACGGAAAATGTCGCAGCGCTGCTCACATTAAAATTCATCCGCACATATCCCGTATTTCGTGCTCGGGCAGCGAAGGAACCGGTTTTGTGGTCAGTGGTCAGGTTTCCGGTAAGGGCATCATCCATAAACCACTCACCTGATTTTAATGTGACATTGCCGGCAGCATAAGCTGATTTACCTCCGGCCTCAAAGCCCTCGTTCAGTTGGTTTGCGGCATCGGAAGTCCCCGCGATAAAGACGAACGTAACCACCGCCGCGAGGGCAATAATTCCCAAATAAATAATATGTCGCTGCCTGATCACGTTAGTTCTGTTGAACAAAGAGATTATATACCTATTCGGGGCTAATTCGGAATCTAAAAAATCCTAAATCCTAAATCTGAAATCTGAAATCTAAATCACCGTTCCGTCAGCTATGACGGCGTTTTTTGGAATAATAATAATGCCGTCTCGAATATAGAACGATCTGTCGTCCGCATCACGATTCTCAGCTCCGTCCTGATTTAGCAATTTCACATTTTTGCCAATACGAACGTTCTTGTCGATGATCGCCCGACGTATCACCGAGTTTTCGCCGATGCCAATATGCGGCGTGTTATTTGCAATGTTATTGCGGATCTCTGCAAATGACTCAAAATAATCCGAGCCCATTACGATCGAATCCTGAATATCAACACCGTTATCGATGCGGCTGCGAAGCCCGATTATCGAATTACGGACATGGACGCCGTTCAGGATGCAGCCTTCGCTGAGCATCGAATTATCAATGTCGCAACCGTGCATTTTCGACGGCGGCAAGTATCGGCTGCGGGTGTAGATCGGTGCCGATGCATCAAAAAAATTGAACTTTGGCAGCGGTGCCGCCAGATCGAGATTTGCCTCATAAAAGGCTCGGATCGTTCCGATGTCCTCCCAATAGTCGTTGAAAAGATGTCCCTGTACATTATATTCCTTGATCGCCGCCGGAATGATCTCGCGTCCAAAATCGACCCACGAGTTGTCCGCTTGCAGCAATTCGACAAGGCGGTCGTAGTTAAAGACATAAATGCCCATCGACGCAAGAAACGGTCTATTTTCTGCCTCCTCTGCGGTTAATCCAAAGTTAGTCGTATCGACCCGCATCGATTCAAGCACATCGCCTTTTGGCTTTTCACGGAATTCAACGATCTTGCCTGCGGAGTCGGTTTTCAGCAGGCCGAACTCTCCGGCCTCGTCAGGACGGCAAGGGTGGACCGAGATCGTCATGTCGGCGCTGGTATCGAGATGGCGCTTGAGAAATTTGCGGTAATCCATCCTGTATAGATGATCACCGGACAAAATCAATAAAGTATCGACACGCTGGTCACGCAAGTGCGGCAGCACCTGGCGAACCGCGTCCGCCGTGCCCTGAAACCATTCGGGGTTTTCCTTTGTCTGTTCTGCGGCCAGAACCTCTACAAAGCCCGACGAGAACCCCGAAAATCTATAAGTCCGCGCAATATGACGGTTCAACGACGCCGAATTATACTGCGTCAGAACAAAAATATGCGTGATCTCGGAATTGATGCAATTCGACACCGGCACGTCGATCAGCCTATACGTCCCGCCCAGCGGCACAGCCGGCTTCGACCGTTCATGCGTCAGCGGAAACAGCCGCGAACCCGCGCCGCCGCCCAGTATCACCGCAACCACATTGTCATATTGGCCCATCGCTCTAATTGTAAAGTGGAAAGTGGAAAATGGAAAACGGAAAATGGAAAGTGGACAATAAGAATAGGAATGCGGAAAATGCTTTTGAGGCTTTCACTTTCCATTTTCCACTTTCAACTTTCCGTTAAATATGTGGTATTGGACAAAAATCATTTTCCTGATCTTCGTCGGAGCGCTGCTCTTATGGTTCCTTTACGAGCTGATAACGTTTCCGGCGATCTCGCGGCTGCGGAGTGAGAATCCGACGACATCGTCAATGATCGAGTACCGGCTTTCCGAGGCAAAGGCCAACGGCACCGAGCCAAAGAAGTTCATGATCTGGACGCCGATCGAGCAGATCAGTCCCAATCTTCAACGGGCTGTGCTTGCCGGCGAAGACGCACGCTTTTTCCAGCACAACGGCTTTGACTGGGAAGCGATCCAAAAAGCGTGGGATGAGGCAGTTAAAGAGGGCGAAAAGGAAGCACGCGAAGAGTGCGAGGCGGACGCCAAGACCGCTCAGGAAAAGAAAGACTGCAAACCGAGCGAAGATGACTGGATACCGCCGATGCCGTCGTTCAAACGCGGGGCCTCTACGGTGACGCAGCAACTTAGCAAGAATCTATTTCTTTCGGAAGACCGCAATTTCCTGCGAAAGGGTCGCGAGGCCGTCTATACCTACTTTCTCGAACGCGAACTCACCAAGAAACGCATCCTCGAACTCTATCTAAACGTAATCGAATGGGGCGACGGCATCTACGGTGCCGAGGCCGCCTCACGAGCCTATTTCAAAAAGTCGGCATCCGATCTCACGCCGTCAGATGCCGCGTTCCTTTCGGCGATGATCCCTTCGCCACTAAATATTTTTAATCCCCAAAAAAACCGCAAACGAGTCCTTCGCCGTCAAAAAGTGATCCTTCGCGGAATGAACTCGATACGACTCGATTATTCAGAAAAGTAAGGAATTGCCCGCGAAATACACGAAATATACGAAAAAAAGGCAGATCACAATGACCTGCCTTTCGTGTTTTTCGTGGGCTACATTTACTTCTTGCCGACGACGTTCATCTCATCGACGACCCACTTGGCGCCGCCGAACTTTTCGGTGACGAAGAGCACGTAGCGGATATCGACCGATATCGTGCGGTTTGTGTCGTAGTCGTAGTAGAAATCGTTGC
>CAZUEI010000062.1:0-9418 GCA_964618985.1 uncultured Chloracidobacterium sp. | reverse complement strand
GCCGCTCAGGTTTCGCAGCGTATTTTTCAGTTTATCGGACAGCGATTCGAACATAAAAACCGGACTATAGGGACACTTCGCCTACAATAGTCGAAACTATAAATACTATGCTTTAAAGTGGTTAGTGTCAACAAAAGCGCAGCGAAAACGATAGCTTGTAGGCGGATCGGGAGGCTTGGGGTGTTTTTTGGCATTTTTTACAACACGGAACTGGATAACTGCTTAAAATGCTGTCGGTTACACACAGAAACCGCTCCGAACGTCTATTAAAGGCGCAAAATAACCGCCTAGAAACGCCTTTTTACCGCTTTAGGTCACGCCTTTATGCCACTTTGATCAAAGGTCTTTTTTGACGATTTTGGGAAGATCTCACCGCCGACTCGCTTCAACCCGGCGCCACAGCTTCAAAGAAAGTTTCGCATCAACTAGAGTCAGCCTCGTCAACCGAATCGGCTGTATTTTCCGATTCGATTACCTCATCTGAGTTCGACCTGCCCGTCCGTTGCCGCTACTCGAGGCTCGCCCTCGTTGAACATTATCCGTTCGAACGTCAGCGGTGAAATAGACCCAACCGCTCCGACTGCCGTGAACCTGAGATTCAGAAGCACGCCGTTTTCATCTATTGGCAACGGGCCATATAAAACTACTCTCAGCAAGCCCGGTTCATACGGGTTTGTGATTGCCATAAGCCCGCGGCTGACAGTTCCTTTCACATCAACCGGTTCGGCCATTGGCTGTATCAACGTTGGGTCGTAACGAAGATCGAACTCGTAAGAAATGATCCCCTTATCTGCAATGCCCTGAACATTGACCGGAATGACTATCTCTTTGTCTGTCGAGGCCTTCATTTGCGGTAGATCGACTGTAATTTCTTTTATTGTCGCGTCAGTAAGGGCCGGACGGAACGGCGACGGATCGCCCCAATTGCCCGAAGTTTCACCCATCAGCAATGCGGCATAATCTTCGCCCGAAGTGCTGGACGGAACGCTGGCGTGGAAGTAGCTCAAAGGGTTGAATATCCACGTTCCCGAGCTACCTGTCGGGGCTCCGAGCGCCGCAGCGTAACGTGCGATCAGCGCAGCATCATAGGACGATATCCCGCCCGCTCCGCTGACGTCCGCGACCGTTTGCTGTGCCGACGAGAAGATGTAGTTCCCGGTCAGATACTGTGCCACCCTCGCTGCGTCGAACCCAATGATCGAGCTATTGACGCCGCCCGACTTAGATGGTGATATGGTGTATGAACCGGCTCCAAATCCTGTCAGCGAATACGTCCCCGAAGCCGTCGTCGTGTCCGAAAGCGGCGGCGAACCCGCAGCGCTCAGCAAAACACCCGGCACACCGCGCACACTTGGCGCACCGATCGCATTACCATAAGTGACCGTTCCGCTGACAACTGCTTCAGGCGTCGGCGTGTTCGTAGCAGTAGCCGTCGAAGTCGGCGTATCCGTTGGAGTAAATGTCTCCGTCGCTGTCGACGTTGGAGTGAATGTCTCGGTAGCAGTTGCCGTTGGCGTAAAAGTATTTGTCGCAGTAAGTGTCGGAGTGTTGGTTGCGGTATTTGTCGGCGTGTCAGTCGGCGTGTTCGTTGCCGTTGCGGTAGGTGTGTCCGCTACGATCATCGCCCACTTCAGTGCCGTTTCGCTCTGGTCGTAATAGCTGATAGCCGCGTTACCGTTAACCAATTCCAGGGAGGTGTATTGACCGACTATTCCGGTGCTGTCCAAAGTCAATGGCGCGGCCCACGCCGTCCCGTTGTTATCCGTGGCACGCACATATTTGAGGTCGCCATTAGAGAAATCGTAGTAGCTGATGGCAGGATTGCCATTGACCACCGTCAACGATGTGTAGATACCCACGTCTCCGATGCTATCCAATGTCAGGGATGGGCCCCAGCTTGTCCCGCTCGCGTCGGTGGCCCGGACGAATTTGAGGTTGAAGTTGGTGCTGTCTAAGTAACTGATGGCCGGGTTTCCGTTGACCACAGCCAGCGATGTGGAGTGACCGACACTGCCGGTGCTGTCCAAAGTCAACGGCGTACTCCAAGCAGTGCCGTTGGCATCGCTGGCCCGTACATATTTGAGGTCAAGGTTTGTGACGTCCTGGTAACTAATGGCGGGGTTGCCATCGACAATACTAAGGGACGTATGTTGGCCCACGGAACCGGTGCTGTCAAGGGTCAATGGTGTCCCCCAACTGGTCCCGCTCGCATCATTAGCCCGCACGTATTTGAGATCGCCGTTGCCGATGTCTTGGTAGCTGATAGCAGGGTTCCCATTGACCACTTCCATGGATGCATAGCGACCCACTGTTCCTGCGCTGTCAACTGTCACGGGCGTCCCCCAACCCGTCCCGCTTGCATCTGTTGCCCGCACGTAATGAAGGTCCCCGCCTGTGGCGTAGTAATAACTAATTGCCGGATTGCCATTGGCTATTTGCAGCGACGTGAATTCGCCCGCCAGGCCGGCGCTGGCGACCGTCAAAGGGGTTCCCCAACTCGTCCCGTTAGCATTCGTTGCTCGTACATATTTAAGGTCACTGGTAAGCGAGTCGCGATAGCTGATCGCTGGGTTCCCGTCAACGATCGCCTGAGATGTGTATTCACCTACGTCGCCGCTTTGAAATCCGGAATCCGCAATGGTTCCTGCCGGCCAGCTAGTCCCGCTTGCGTCAGTAGCACGCACATATTTGAGGTTGCCGTTCGAGTTATCTTGATAACTGATCGCAGGGTTGCCGTCGATCACTGCCAACGAGGTAAATAGTCCAGTGTTGCCGGAGCTTTCAAGTGTCAGTGGTGTTCCCCAGCTTGTCCCGTCTGTATCGGTCGCTCTCACGTATATGAGGTCGTTAGAGCCTCCATAGTAACTGATGGCCGGGTTTCCATTGACCAGCTCAAGAGAGACGTATTGGCTGCCATTGACGTCCGCAATTACGGGTGTGCCCCAGCCGGTGCCGCTCGTGTCCGTTGCTCGCACATATTTGACGTCCGCATTGGTATTATCGGAATAACCTATGGCAGGATTTCCATTGACCACCGCCAATGAGGTGAACTGGCCGACGAAGCCGGTGCTATCGACAATCACCGGCGTCCCCCAACTCGTCCCACTTGCATCCGTTGAACGCACGTATTTGAGATCAAAGTTGGTTTGCGAATAATAACTGATAGCGGGATTGCCATCAACAATTTCCATTGAACTGTATTGACCGACGCCACCAGCACTGTCAACCGTTATTAGCGTTCCCCAGCTCGTTCCATTGGCATCGGTTGCGCGGACGTATTTGAGGTCAAGGTTTGTGACGTCGTAATAGCTGATGGCAGGATTTCCGTTGACCACCGCAAGCGACGTGTATTCGCCCACGAAGCCAGCGCTAGCGACCGTCACAGGTGTTCCCCAACTTGTCCCGTTTGCATCACTGGCCCGAACGTATTTGAGGTTACCGCCAACGGAGTCATGGTAGCTGATTGCCGGGTTGCCGTTGATGACCGCAAGAGAGGGGTAACTACCGACATCACCAATGTTGTCAACCGTAATGATCGTCCATGCACCCGAACCATCCACCGCGCTATTGCGGGCAAACATTAAGTTCAGATCCGTGCCATTTTGATACGCAATAGCCGGGTTGCCATTAACAATAGCCTGTGAGGAAGAAAACCCCGTTGAGCCTCCACTCCCAAAGTCCAGCGTCATTGTTGTGATGCTCGCAAATGGTATTGCCGGCAACATATCCGAGGCCGTCAAGCCTGCTTGCCAGACGCTTTCGGACGGCGAGGATGCTCTGGCCGCGAACAGGCCAAAACCATCGCCCAAACTGGCGTTGACAAATACAACTGCAAGCGAAAATAGAATTAACGAGATGCCTGTAATACGGGCCGAGGACGTGTAAGACATAGAACTAGCTCCTTGTGTTGTCGGAATACACAATTTACGCTCATCAGAAGAACCTGTGGGGTCAACTTAAAACGCAAGAGAAGATCGTCTGGCTACGTAAATTTTGGGAATATTTTACACCTACAAATCCTTTTATTGCAAGCTTTTATTGCAAGACGCTCACCCATCGCTGACGCGACGGACGATCGATAATCACATTTTCCGTGGGTTGAAACACCACGGCTAAATTCAAAACGTCGCTCTGCGACGAAGATTAATCGCTTCGCGATACGGCGACGCAGCGGTTGACTAATCGAGGACACGGTCAATAGCAGCAAAGACCGATTCAGGTTTTACGTTCAATATGCATTTTGGGTCGCCGAATTCTTTGCATTCGTAGCCGGGACAGGGTTGGCAGGCAAATTCTTCGAAAACGATCTCGTTCGGCGCGTCGGTCCACGGGCGCCAGTGGTCGCGGTTTGACGAGCCGAATATAACAACCGTCGGCGTATTGACTGCGGCGGCGATGTGGGCCATGCCGCTGTCATTGCCGACAAATAGCTTTGCTTTTGAGGCGAGGGCTGTTATCTCAGGCAGAGAAAGATCGTCGAAGGTGGTTATCGGAACTTTTGACTCAGCAGTAAGTTCATCGAGAATTTGAGATTCGTTTTTTGACGAGATCGCGATCACACTCAGGCCTTTCTCGGCGAGGAATTCGGCAGTGCGAGCGAAATTCTCAACAGGCCATTGTTTTGTAAAAAAAGCGGTTCCCGGATGGAGCAAGGCAAAGGATGAAGGATGAGGGATGAAGGATGAAAGTTTGTCGTTAATAGATCTTTGCGCAGATTCCGTAGCTGCCAGCAGTGACCTTGGACGGTCATCGACAGGAATGCCGGTAAAACCAAGCAGTGCGAGCTGCTGCTCGGCGGAATGAGAGGTTGTCGTTTGCCAGAAATCGTTTGCAGATGTCAGCAGGTGGTTGTAAAGGACAGAGTATTGATAGTTGGCATAACCGACTCGGTGCTTTGCTCCGCTAGCGCGAGTGAAAAAAGTCGCGGTCGTTCCGCCGTGAAGATTAAACGCAACGTCGTAACGCCTTTGACGCAATTCGAGCGCCGTACGCACACGTTCACCAAGCGTAGGGCCGACGGTGATAACATTCACGACTTCAAATCCATCGAGCAAAGGCGCGACCCAGTCTTCGAGAAGGATGTCGAGCTCGGCATGCGGGAGAAATCGTTTTAGGGCAATTAGCGAGGGTGTAGATAAAACCGTGTCACCGATAGAGCGAAGCTTGACGACGAGAACTTTGTTTACACTTCCCCATTCGATCTCGTCGCCATTCATTATTTTTCAACCGTTGCTTCCTCGACCAGCATAACGGGAATTTCATCGCGGATCGGATAGACGAGGCTGCATTCGGGATTGAGGCATTTTAGACGAGTCTGCGCGTCGTCGATCTGCAGTTCTGACTTGCACTGCGGACAGCGAAGGATTGCGAGTAGTTCGGGACTGATAGGCATAATTTCGAATGTCGATTTGCGAATATCGAATGTGAAGATCACGATCTAATTCGTAACTCGACATTCGACATTCGTAATTTGATTACTCGGTTTTCGTTCCGCACTCAGGGCAGAATTTTGCACCGGGAGCGAGTTCGAATTCGCACTTTGTGCATTTAGCTTTTTCTTGAGTCGAACCGCATTCGGAGCAGAATTTGGCGCCTTCGCGAAGTTCGGCTCCGCATTTGACGCAGGGGACCTTTGCGACTTCCATCTTGCCGCCGCAGTCGGCACAGAATTTTGCTGCCGGCTGATTGGGTTTGCCGCATGAAGGGCATGCGACTGTTGCCGCCGCGCCGCCACCGCCTTGCGGTCCTGCGCCAAAAGCCCCTGCCATCTGATTGCCTACTGCAAAACCAGCGCCCAAGCCCGCACCTAAACCAGCGCCGCCGCCTTCATTCTGTGCGGCGTCACGCAGGGCATCCGCGGCCTGGAATTTCATATATTGATCGACATTGCCGAGCGCTCCCATAGAAGCGCGTTTGTCCATCGCGGCCTCGACCTCAGGCGGCAGGCTGACGTTCTCGACGTAAAACTTTGTGACCTCGAGGCCGTAGCCTTTGAAATCCTCGTTTATCATCCCGCGGATCTTTTCGCCGATCTCCTTGTACTGCGCAGCAAGATCGAGCGCAGGAATTTTTAGCTCACCTAGAGAGTCGGAAAACTCGGTGACGATGGCTCGTTTTAGCTGGCCGTCAATGTCCTCGGTTTGAAAATGAGCATTTGTCCCGGCGATCTGCTTGATAAACTCGCTCGGGTCGGCGACACGCAGGCTGTAAGCGCCAAAAGCACGTAAACGCACTATCCCAAAATCCGCATCGCGGAGCATAACAGGGTTCGACGTGCCCCATTTCATGTCAGTGAACTGTTTGGTGTTTACAAAATAGACTTCGGATTTGAAAGGTGAGTTAAACCCGTATTTCCACGCGCCGAGTTTGGAAAGTATCGGCGTGTTACCACCGTCAATTTCGTACTTTCCGGGCGAAAAAACGTCCGCGACCTGTCCCTCAAAGACAAAAACCGCTGCCTGCGATTCGCGAACGATAAGTTGCGCTCCGTTCTTTATCTCTTGCCCCGCAACCGGAAAGCGGTAAACCAGCGTGTCCTGTGTCGGATCGAGCCACTCGATGACCTCGATAAACTGGTTCAAAGCGGCTTCTTTAATTTTGTCAACAATACCCATTTTTAATACTCTCCTTCCTGCCTACTCTTAACGATAAAATATGACATAAAGTTGCGGGAATTGGAAGTTTGGTCACGATTCGGACAGGTCATTCACTCGGGGCTGTTTTATCGCCCAAAGAACAACGATCATGGCCAAACCACCCGAAATATCGAGAGCCACATCCCAAACCGAACTTGTCCTGGAGGCTTCAAAACTCTGGTTAAACTCATCGAGCGAGGCTACGATGGCTACCAGAATCAAAGCTAAAGCGTAGCTCCATTTTTGCAGCAAATATGTAGCCGAGCCGGAAAAGGCCCGGACGGCTAAAAAGGCAAAAACGGCGTATTCTGTAAAATGAGCGGTTTTGCGGACGTAGCTGTGAATGACAGCCTTTGTCGCCTCAGGCATGTTTGGGAAAAAGAAATTGAGAAGCGGGCCGACGATCCGCGAGGTTTGGGAAAACGAACCTTCTGGACTCGACAAAAAAAAGATAACGCCGATCCACAATAAAAGAGGCGCGTAAGCCGAAAGACTCGCGCGCCAACCAATTTTACTTTGAAATTTCAATAGGTTAAGGCGTAACCGGCGCCATATTAGAAAAGGCCGAAAGGCCGCCGCCAACTACCATGACAATCCATCCGGCGATCACGAGAAGCAGCGGAACCATACCTTGTTTTTTCATAACGAAGAAAACAATGCCGGCCAGCGGTTGGCAGAAGAAATTAACAAGTCCCCAAATTACCTTCTCTTTGGTATCTGCACCAGTTTGAATTGCAGTCACAACCAACCAAATCGTGCCAACGAGTAACAAGATATATCCCAAAATTATTAACATCGTGTCCCTCCAAAAGTTAGGTTTTCAAAAAATCTGAAGCGCCGTAAGCTTATACCAACTAAGTTCAAAGTTCAAGACCTCATCTTGGCGAACTTTGAAACCTTGAAACCGGAAGCTACGCCGCAGCCGCGCCGGAAACCACTTCAATAATTTCCTTCGTTATGGCCGCCTGCCGGATACGATTCATGTTGAGGGTTAAAGTGTCGATCAACTCGCCGGCGTTTTTCGACGCCGAGTCCATCGCTGTCATTCGCGATCCCTGCTCGGATGCAACGGATTCGATCATGCCCTTGTAAATTTGAGTTTCGACCTGTTTGGGAAGCAGTTTGCCAAAGATGGTGGCCGCCGGCTGTTCGTAAATATATTCAGCCTGCGCGCCGGTTTCGGTTCCCTCTTCGGGTGAGGTTCGCGGGATCGGAAGGAGCTGTTCGATCACAGGTTTTTGTGAAAGCACGGTCTTGAATTCGGTAAATACGATGAAAACTTTGTCGATGGTCTCATCTTCGGTAAAGGTTTTTATTACCTTTTCAGCGATCGCGACGGCGTCCGAATAAACGACCTGTCCCGAGCCGGTCAGGCCGACATATTCTTCGGTAAATTTGACGTCGCGGCGTTTGAAAAAATCACGGCCTTTTCGGCCTACCGGTATCATTTCGGCAGATTTGGCAGCGTTCTCTTTTAGAAAAGCCTGCGTTGCCTTGATGACATTGGCGTTGAATGCACCGGCGAGGCCCTTGTCCGCGCTGACGAGAACGATGAGATATTTATCGTCGCCGCGCTCGTCGAGCAGAGGGTGAGAGATCTCGCCCGCGACCTTTGCGCTCAAACCGCCGAGCACCTCGCTCATCTTGCCCGCATAAGGCCGTGACGATGTGACCCGATCCTGAGCGCGTTTAAGCTTAGCCGCGGCGACCATTTTCATCGCCTTGGTGATCTGTTGTGTATTTTTGACCGACTTAATGCGCCGGCGCATGTCCAATAGACTTGCCATCGTTCTATATTGTTTTGACTAGGCGGCTGCCGATCCGGCCTTTGCCCAGCGTGTTGCTTTGAAATCCTCTACCGCTTCCTTCATCTTCGCCTTGAGATCATCGTCGATCGAGCGTTTTTCGCGGAGCGTGTTCAGAACGCCGGGATGAGCCTCTTCTGCAAATTTGGTCAGTTCAGCTTCGAAACGTTTAAGGTCGCTGATCTCGATATCATCGGCATGCCCGTTGCTGACGGTCCAGATGATCAAAACCTGTTCAAGGACGTCCATCGGCACGTACTGCGGCTGCTTGAGGATCTCGGTCAGGCGTTTGCCGCGTTCAAGCTGGTCCTGCGTCGATTTGTCGAGGTCTGACCCGAATTGCGCAAATGCCGCTAACTCACGGAACTGAGCAAGGTCGATACGGAGCGTTCCGGCGACCTGTTTCATCGCCTTGATCTGTGCCGAACCGCCGACGCGCGAGACCGAGTTACCCACGTTGATAGCAGGACGAACGCCTGAGTTAAAAAGGTCGCTTTCCAAAAAGATCTGTCCGTCGGTGATCGAGATCACGTTCGTCGGAATGTAGGCTGAGATGTCGCCGGCCTGTGTTTCGATAATCGGCAGACTGGTCAGACTTCCGCCGCCCTGTTTATCGGACATTTTTGCTGCACGTTCGAGCAGGCGTGAATGGAGATAAAAAACGTCGCCCGGATAAGCTTCGCGGCCCGGCGGACGGCGAAGAAGAAGCGATATCTCGCGGTAAGCGGCGGCCTGTTTTGAAAGATCGTCGTAGATCGTCAAAGCGTGGCGGCCATTGTCGCGGAAATATTCGCCCATCGCGCAGCCAGCGTACGGAGCCAAAAACTGCATGGCCGCCGGATCCGAAGCCGTTGCTGAAACGATGATTGTGTAGTCCATCGCTCCGTATTCTTCGAGCTTTTGCCGGACCTGAGCGACCGTTGATTGCTTTTGGCCGATGGCGACGTAGATGCAGATAACGTCTTTGCCTTTTTGGTT
>CAZUEI010000061.1:0-9444 GCA_964618985.1 uncultured Chloracidobacterium sp. | reverse complement strand
TCGTAAGTTAAGAGCGATATAGTGTCAAGGCAATCAATTCGGCAAATCAAACAGGAGCACGCTATTTATCCGTTGACCGCAAATAAAGGCGTATGTTAACTTTAAAGATGGCAGAGAGTGTCGCCGAACCGCCGGTTTTCCACATCTTTTAAGGTAACAACAATAGTGATCTCAGGTTTCAATACGGACGTCGAATTTCAAGGCGTTGTCTATCATATCCAGACCGAGGACAAAGGGCTAAAGTCCCGCCTTTTTGTCTCGCTGGTCTATGATCGCGGGACGATCCTGGCCAGTAAGCGCACGTCTTACCATGATCTGGCGAATGGAGCGTTTGACGAAAATGAACTGGCGGAAAGGCTGCAGCGCCAACACAAGTTAATATGCGCGGCTGTCAAAGCAGGCAGGATAGCCGACCTCCAAAAAATGGCCGATGGCGAGCACAAGCCCGCGAAAAAACCCTCGCATTCACCGGCAATTGCAGAAGTTCCTTCACATATCCCGTCAGTAGATCTGTCTCAAGCTCAACTTTGGGCTGCTGTCGAGTCTGAAAGATTCGACACGGTCATTCCTCTCGATCTTGAAATTATTGAGGACGAACTTGTTTTGGATGCCATAAGTATCGTCGAAGAAGAAGCTGTCATATCGCCCGATGCCGTAGCAGTTGTCAGTGAGCTTTCGGGCACGGAGCGTCCAAAAAACAAAAAACTCAGCGTCGAACTGCTAGGCGAAACAAAATTCAAGGGCGGCGAACGCCGCGACGTACACATTATGGTCTGCCGAGGAACAGACCGCAAAGTCGTCCGCGACGCTCAAATAATGATAAAGGTTCTCGGTTCAAGTTTCCGGCCATTGATCTTTCACGCAAAGACCGACGTCAACGGCCTCGCAAAAATGCATGTGCAATTACCGCATTTTCATGCCGGACGCGCCGCGATACTGATAAGGGCAATGAGCAACGGCGAAGAGATCGAGTTTCGCCGGATCATCACACCCGGTTGATAGGATCTCAGGATATTAAGTTCCAAATTTGAAATCGTTTTGGGCAAAGCGGAAAATTATCAAAATGGCCGCTATCAAAATATTGCTCAACGGCGAGACGCGCGAAGTCGCCAACGAGATCAGACTGGACCAACTTCTAGACTTTTTTTCCCTGCCGAAACAACGAGTCGCGATCGAACTGAATAACAACGTCGTCCGCCGCCCCGATTGGCCTGAGACCATAATAGGCGATGGCGATAAGATCGAGGTGGTCCATTTTGTCGGCGGCGGCTAAGTTTTTTTTTCACCACAGAGCTCACAGAGGACACAGAGTTAAAAAAGAACTGTTCCGAAAAAGAATTGTCGATTTTGGTTCCAATTGGTTTTTCCCCTCTCTGTGCTCTCTGTGTCCTCTGTGGTAAATTTCTTTTATGTCGGATAGTTTTCAGTTAGCTGGTATAACTTTAAATTCCCGCCTCATAATCGGCACGGGCAAATATCGTTCTTATGACGAGATGAAAGAGGCCCACGCAGCTTCAGGCGCCGAGATGGTGACGGTTGCGGTCAACCGTGTGCCGCTAGACGGCAAAAGCGAATCGTTTCTCGATCATCTCGACCCCAAAATGCGTATCTTGCCGAACACGGCCGGATGCTACGACGCAGATCATGCAATTCGCACGGCGCGGCTTGCACGCGAAGCGTTGGAAACCGAGTGGATAAAGCTTGAGGTCATCGGCGATAAAGTTACTTTGCTTCCTGACAACGAACAAACGCTCGAAGCTGCAAAAATATTAGTTAAAGAAGGTTTTATCGTCCTGCCGTATTTTACTGACGACCTGATAATGGCAAAAAAGCTGCTCGACGCGGGTTGCCCGGCTGTAATGCCGCTTGCCGCTCCGATCGGTTCGGGAATGGGTGTGCAAAACCCTTCGAATTTGCGAATTATGCGTGAACAGTTGCCCAACGCGACGATCATCGTCGATGCGGGAGTCGGAGTGCCAAGCGACGCGGCAATTGCTATGGAACTCGGAGCCGACGCAATTCTAATGAACACCGCCATTGCCGAAGCGCGCGATCCTGCGCAAATGGCAACCGCGATGAAACTCGCCGTCGAGGCAGGCAGACTCGCTTATCTTTCAGGCCGAATGCCAAAGCGTCTCTATGCTTCTGCATCGAGCCCTTTAGAGGGAGCGATAAAGTAAATTATGTCGGCTCGTGTATTGTTTTTTGGAGCGACGGCTAATATTGCGAATAAGCGTGAGGTGAGTTTTCCGCTCGAAAATGGACTAACTGCTGCCGAAGTTCTTGAGGCTATCGTTTCGCAATTCCCAGGCCTTGCGTCTCATAAACTACATATCTCGCTTAATCAGCAATACGCCGATGGCGACGAACTTGTCCGCGACGGTGATGAACTTGCTATCTTTACAGCAGTCTCAGGCGGATAAGCCAATTTTATTGACGAGTCTCAAGAATCCAATATGACCGAGATCGAACAGCCAAAAAGCTTTGGGCACGGCTGGATCAGCGGAGCGCTTTCGGTGACGTTAGGAGCGATCGGTGTTGGGGCGGTGCTTTGCTTTCATTTTCCGCAGGTGTTGACCATTCCGGAACTGCGCGAAGTGTATCCCTTGCCATATATCCGCGCCTTGCTTCACGTTATCCTTGTAAGCTCGTTCGTTCTCGGTTTCGTGAGTATAATTTTGCGTCGCAGAAAAGTGGCAGGATTGACGGGAATCAGCCTTACTCTCGCTGCATCTTTGATGGGCGGTTCGCGCGTGCCTATCGATGGCGAAATGACTGACGGGCCGTTTCTTGGATTGGACTGGTTTTTGTTAAACCTTATCGTCTTCTCGTTGTTGTTCGTGCCGCTCGAACTATTGTTCCCGAAGAGAGCCGAACAACCGATACTCAGGCCTAGTTGGAGGACGGATCTGACATACTTCTTTGTTAGCGCGGTATTGGTGCAGTTGACTACGATACTCACACTAAAGCCTGCCATGATCTTTTTTTCGTGGGCAGTGAATGCCCAGATACAGGCTTGGGTTGGAAGCCTTCCCTACATTTTGCAGTTTCTGGGCATTCTCCTTGTTGCCGATCTCACGCAGTATTGGATTCATCGACTATTTCATTCGGTACCGGTGCTATGGCGGTTTCATGCAGTTCACCACTCGGCGGAATCGATGGATTGGATTGCGGGTGCCCGGCTTCATCTTGTCGATATCGCCGTGACACGGGGCATCTCATATATTCCGATATATCTACTGGGATTTGCCGAGGCACCGGTCTTCGCATATATCGTTTTTGTCAGTGTTCACGCGACGTTTATTCATTCAAATCTCCGTTTTGAGTTTGGCCCGCTGCGATGGTTAATGGCGACGCCGCAGTTTCATCATTGGCACCATTGCGCCGACCAAAATCTGGTTGACAAGAATTTCGCTGTTCATTTACCTGTGTTGGATCGGTTGTTCGGGACGTATTATCTTCCTAAGGGCATATGGCCGACATCGTATGGAGTGATCGGCGGCGTGACGTCGGCGAAAGGTTATTTGGGACAATTTATTCAACCGTTCTTTCCTGCAAAAAGGTCATAGAGCCTATACAAAATGGCTACCATGGATTTTTTCGAACTCACAACCGAACCGCTCGACATTGGCGAGATCTCACGCCGTGTTGTGCCGCCGGAGTGCGGAGCGACCGTCACGCTTGACGGCTATGCGCGGAAATTCACAAAGGATAAAATCACCGGTGAAATTCGCGAGACGCTCTTTCTCGTTTACGAAGCATACGAGCCGATGGCTCTAAAGGAAATGCAAAAGCTGATAATAACCGCGAAAGAGCAATTTGAGATCTCAAACGTCGGCCTCGTTCATCGTCTCGGCCGGCTCGAGATCGGCGAAACGAGCGTTGTCATCTCGGTCGCCGCTCCTCATCGCAAAGCAGCATTCACCGCCTGCGAATGGCTTATCCGCGAGTTAAAACGCGCGGTCCCGATCTGGAAAAAAGAAGTTTACCTTGGCGGCGAACAGTGGATCGAGGGCGATGAGTAAAAGCCTTTCAGCAGTTTATTAAATTACGGCAATCCAAATTTATAGCGCATAGCCCTATGCCAACTTGACATTCATAGGGTTAAAGGATTATTTTTTTATCAAACTGACCTAAAAAGTAGTTCTTTAAAAAATTAGCTATACGACCGAGGGTTAAGTGCATTTACAATTGCGGCTTACCCTCAGGGAACTGCACGTCATGTTCAACAACCGAAAGGAGAATTAAAAAAAGGAGTATCGCACCGCGAGAATACTGTTATGTTAAAAAGCCAAAGATCGTTTCGTTTCCTCATTGCTGTAGTTACAATCGCTTTATTTTCCCTCGTCGTCTTTTTCGGCGCCGAGAGCGAAATAGTCACCAACGCTCAAAGCGAAATATCCACCAGCGTCCAGACCACAATGGACATGGGGAAAGGGAAAAAATACATGATCGAGCCTCCTGCCAATGCGCGCGCACCCAAAACCAGTGAGCCGCAGTCAGCCGAGCGGACGGATGCTCCGGGTACCAGCGACCACTACGTATTTTCGACAAATACCAGCGGTACGTTTACTGACATGACCGGCAGTGTGCAGCTCCTTTTTCCCCAAAACGATGACGTTGCCAGTAACGCCCTGCCGATCGGATTCGATTTTTGGCTGCAGGGAAACAGATACTCGCAGTTCAATGTAACCTCAAATGGTTATGTTGGCCTTAGCGGTAATGATGCGATCACCGGCACCATTATCGGAGCTGCCGGCCCAGCCGGCAGTGCCTCGCCGGACCCGCGTTACGATATCACGGGCGGCACCGTGGCGGCACCGGCGATCGCTGCGTTCGGCGGCGACACTATGATGGGTGCCAATGGAAAGACACACTACAAAGTCATCGGATCGGCACCGAACCGGGTGCTCGTTATTGAGTTCTTAAATATGACGATCATGTATATTAACCCTGAGGTCTATACAGATGACGGCACATATCAGGTCAGGCTATATGAATCGACGGGTCAGATCGAGTTTGTATATGGTGCTATGCAAAGGAATGGATCGGCGGGTCCGGTTCCGGGACCTCCCGGGTCGGGCAGGAATGCCGAAATCGCCATCGGTTATTGCGTTGGCGGTCCCGGCGCTCTAGCAGACGGCACTTTCATAGACATTGATTTCGCAACAAATACCGCCAGTACGAGTGGCGGGTTCACATGGAATGGAGCACCCCCCAACCCCATTCCTACCTTGACGCCGATTGCAAATCTCAACAGCCCTGTTGATGGTTCGCGGCGCGTTTACTCTATCGAATCGCCGCCAACGGTTACTGCTCCAACCGGCCTCAACTTCACCGGCGTTACGCCTATCGCAATAACGCTAAATTGGACCGATTCGCCGGATGAGACAGCCTACGGCATCTATCGCTCAACAGACGGCACTAACTTTAATTGGGTCGGCACGGCCGCAGCGAATTCAACTTCATTCAATGCAATAAATTTGCTGCCGAGTCAAAATTATTTTTGGAGGGTGGTCGCGGTAAACGAGGGCAGGGTTAGTACTGCCTTGAGCGGCACCCAAGCTACTCAGACTCCCGGCGCCAAGAGTTGTAACGGCGCAGGCGGAAACTGGAATACTGCAGCAACCTGGTCTCCCGCCGGTGTTCCTGTCAATACCGACGATGTGACTATCGGCTCCGGATGTACGATCACGGTTGACACGACGACTGCTGTTGCTTTGGATGTATTCGTTCAGAGCGGTGGAACATTAACTTATACAGCAACGCCTGCCAGTACGCTGACAGTAGGCCTCAACGTCGTTGTAAATTCGGGCGGAACAATAAGCGGCCCGGCTACCGGAACAGTCATTACCCATGTTCTTAGCGTCGCCGGAGACCTTACCAATAACGGAACCCTGGACCTTAGCACCAATGCCAACACCGCCGGCGTATTGCTGACTTTTGCTGGGGTATTTGCGAGTAACACGTTTAGCGGAACCGGCGCCACAACCGATCTGCGGGGAATGACCATCGTTAAAGGATCTCAAGCCAATGTCCTTGAACTGATGCCGACTAATTTGACGGTTCGAGGCGTAACGACTGACTCTGCAGGGTTTGCTATTGTCACAAGCGGCACTCTGAAGATCTCAGGCACCTTCTCTATGACCAACAGGACTTTAGTTGGCGGTTCCCATACGGCCCCAACTGCGAATTATACGCTCCCGGCGGCGGCAGGATTCTGGCTGAATAATCCGAACTACACCGTTGCCGGCCAGACAAGCACCGGGGCCTCGGTCACGGGTACGCTGCGTATCACGACGGGCAACTTTAACATCGGCACTGCGTCCGCTAATACGCTCAATCTTGCCGCCAACTCGACTGTCGTCATAGAAGGCGGCACTCTTACCTCTACAGGCAGATTCGGTGTAAACAACGCCAGTAACACCATCAGTTATACTCAGTCAGGCGGTACTGTTACCGTATGCACGATCGGCTGTACTTCCGCCCTTGCCAGCTTCGATCTTGGCACCGCCGGCCCCAGCAACCCCGCAGTTAGCAATATTGCTTCGACTATCGCGATCAGCGGAGGCACGATAATCATTGCGAAAGAAAGCACTAACGCTACTCCGGTCGACTGGAGAAACGACAGCGGGGGCGCGTCGGGTATAACCGGCGGCACGCTTCAGATCGGTAACGCGAGTACTGGTGCCGCGCAGTCGTTCGTGATGCGCGGATACGTTCCCGCGCTCACGATCGACGGGAGCTTCGGGCACACTGCTGCGTTTGACAACACTCTTGTTCATTTCCGGCATGTGATAGCAGGAGATGTTCTCATAAATGCCGGCACCACGCTCGATCTCGGGGGCGTAGCCGCGGGAAATAACTCGGACTGCCTGTTCTCGGGAACCAACTTTGTCAACAACGGAACACTGAACGGTTCATATAGCGGTGTCAACGGCGGCACGGCGCCTCCGGGAATGACTTTGCGTTTCATTGACAATGCTGCTCAGACCTATTCGGGAACCGGCACGATGACCGCTCCCTCCTTGCATGGCCTACAGATCGAGACCGGTGCTACCGTAACATTCAGCCAAACAAATCAGCTGGTCGTAAACCGGCTAAATCTGATCACCGGAAGTACTATCGGAACCAATAAGGTCACTGTAGGAACTGCGGGCGCGACGGCCAATACTATTCAGATCGGCAGCGCCGCTGCTGCGGCAGCAGCGGGGACGTTCGATGTCGCTCCGACATTCAATTTGGGCGCATCCGGCCTGGGTGTTGTTTATGCAAAACTGAATGCCAACAGATCAACCGGAAATGAGATTCCGGTGGGCAGAACGCTCTCGGGACTTACGTTTGACACGCTTTCAGCGGCTGTGACCATAGCCGGCGGCGACCTCACTGTTGCCCCCGCCGGCTCGGCAACCGGCACGATCGCTCTTGGAACGGCCACTACAGTCACCAACGGCCGAATCGTTACCGGCTCAAATACTTTGATCGCCAACGGGCCGGTCGTTCGCACTACAGCCGGACACGTTGACGGTAACTTCCGTAAAACATTTGCCGCCGCCGGCTCTCAGACCTTTGAGGTCGGAACGGCAAACGGTTACTCGCCTGTGACTGTTAACGCAACAGCAGGTACATTCCCTGCGAACTTCACCGCAAAGGCCGTGCAAGGGGCACAGCCAAATATTCCTAACCCGGGAAATGCACTCTCGCGATATTGGACATTGACCGGAACGGGGATCACTGCGGACCTGACATTTAACTATCTCGACCCAACTGACATTGGGGTGGCTACAGAAGCGAATTTCGTCATCTTCAAATATGACGGCTCGCTCACGCAGCCTGGCGGAAGCGTTGATACGACACTGAACACAGCGACCATAACTGGAGTCACTTCGTTCAGTGACTGGACGCTCGCAGACCCGATCTCACTGGAGACTCCAACTGCAACAAATACGGGCTCGCCGTCGCCGACACCAACATTTACGGCGACCAATACGGCAACCGCGACCGCAACTGCGACCGCCACACCGAATAATTGTCCGCTGACTGTAATACCCCACAGTAATGTGGTTTCGGGAAATGCCCGTGTCCCTATGCTGCGTTATGCCAACTCGCGTTCGGTGTATTTGCTCACGGCAGCAGAATTAGCCGCCGCCGGCTATGCCAATGGGTCATCGCCAATTTCAATAGGTTGGGACTATAACGCCGGAAACGGCATCTCAGGTTCTGCTCCGTTGAAGATCTATATGCAGAACACTGCCGATACGACCAATACCAAGGGGTTGAGCTTTGCGGGTGCGATCGCTGGAATGACCACGGTTCACAATGCAACGACGCTGTTGCCGGCCGGTGCCGGCCCGGTTGACATTTATTTCTCGGGCGGCTCGCCATTCACCTACACCGGCGGCGGCATTTATGTTGCTTATGAGTGGGGTCCATATGCCGGTACGCTTTCGACAACGACCACCGTTCTGGTTAACACGACCCTTGCGAACGGCTTGGCAAGCAATAACGACAACACTGACACATTGGTGGCCAGCAGCTCGCGTCCTGAAACGCGGTTGAGTTCGACCAGTGCAAATGATGCTCAGGTAAGCCTCGTATATTCGTATGGTGAGGTGCCCCAGGGTGCTGTTCCCGCGCAGGTAGTTAAGGCGGTGATAACCAATGGTGGTATCAACGCATTGACAAATCTGCAGGTCACACTCAACGTAACAGGTGCCAACTCGTTCACTGATATGCAGACGATTTCATCTCTCGCCGGCTGTGGTGGACAGGCAACGGTTACCTTCGCAGGATACACGCCGGCCAATACCGGCAGCGATACGGTAACTGTCAGCGTTCCTTCCGACGATGTGGTGGTTAACAACAGCAGGAGCAAGGCCATGGACGTCACGTCACAGGGCTACTCCTATAAACACCCGGGATCAACCGCCAGCGGTGGTTTTGGATTGACTTCGGATGGTGCCATCGTGGGCAAATTCACGACCACGACAGCTAAATCGATCACCGATGTTAGGCTTGAATTCCCAACGGTCAGTGCTGCTACTTACAGAGTGGCGATCTATGGCGATGCGGCCGGAATACCGGACATAACACCTCTCTACGAGGACACCAGCGACCGAACGATAGCTGCACCCGGGCCGGTCACGATCACGCTGCCTGCTCCTGTGCCCGTCGGCCCCGGCAACTTTTATGTCGGCGTCCAGCAGATGACAGCCACTAATTTGGGCCTCGGTTACGATGCGGAAAATCCGATTCGTAGCGGCCAATTCTACCTGGCTATTACGCTTCCTGCTTCGTCTTGGTCAGACTTCGCTCCTGGAGCAAACTTCAAGCCGAATATCGGGGTGAACTTCCAGGCTCCGTCCGGGTCGGTCGCCGGAACGATCACTTACGGCAACGCTATCGGCAATCCTGTACCGCCTCGGTTTATAAGGAACGTGTCGG
>CAZUEI010000060.1:3601-9480 GCA_964618985.1 uncultured Chloracidobacterium sp. | reverse complement strand
GTATGATCCAGACCGTTAAGTTTAACTGTTACCTTGTAAACATTTCCGCTTACGCCAGAAACTGTAATGTCTGACGGATACGGTGATCCGGCTCCACTATCAGGTATGGCAATCGCCGTCGGGTTAGTAGAGGTAACGGGCGGACAAGCGGCCGTTGGCGTCGGCGTCGGCGTATTTGTCGAGGTTGAAGTTGCAGTCGCTGTAGACGTCTCTGATGGCGTAAACGTCGGAGTTGCCGAAGCCACCGCCATCACCTCATCAGCACCCATCTCATACGATCCATCCAAGGGTCGCGATTCCATGTCAATGTCTTGCGTTACCGACCCAATTGTCACACCGGCATTCCACTCCGGAACGATCGTCGAAATATGCAAGTCGGTTGGCGTGGTAAATGGTACCGTACCAGTCGATGACAGCGAAGCATTGTCATTCGTAGCTGCGACGTGCAGCGTGCTCGAATATGCCGCGAGATTCGCAAGTGTTGCGAAGAAGTTGGTCCCGGCTGTCGTGCCCGCCTGCCCGGCTCCTGCCGGAGCAGCAGCTCCAAAGTAATAGGAATTATTATTCTCCGTCAGGTTCATTGCAGACGTTCCGGCAGACGGCAGGTAAACCGCAACGTGGGCGACCGAAGTCGTTCCACCGGTGATATTATTCGCAAAGATATTGTTGCGAACGTCTACTCCTGTGCTCGTTGTTGAGTTGATAGCGAAAGCGGCTGTCAAAAGCGACGAAGCAGGAGTTCCGGGCTGCAGGCCAAAAAGATTTACCGAGTTGTTGTAGATCTGATGGCCGGTCCCGGCCCCAACCTGGATGCCGAATACGCCGAACGAAGTCGAAAAAGCGCCACCACCAGTCATGTCGTGATTAATGTCACTAACGAAGTTATTCTTCACCACGATATTATTGCCGCCGGCAAGGTCGATACCCGCAGCACCCCAAGTGCCGGTGTTGGTATTCTTGATGTCCGTGACCTTGTTTTTCTCGATCGTACCGCCAGTGGATACAAGAGCCGTTTGAATTCCGTTTGCCTTTGAGCTGGTGGTTGAAATGACTCCATTGACGGTATTCCCTCGGATGAGAAAACCATTTGAATTGCCGATCAGCATGCCTCTGAAACTATTCTTATCCGCTGGCACAGTCGACCCAAAGGTGTTATCGACAACCATGGCCCCCGTATCCGATCCGGCTGCGGTGCCGCGGAGATAGAGGGAGTTTTGCACGCGGAAGATCGCGTTGTTCTGTACTGTGATGTTGTTGTTCACTGCTTCCGCATCGCCGCCAAGCGTCGTGCCGCTGCCGGTGAGTATCCCGGAAATCGGAACCGTTCCGGCGTTGCCCGAAATTATACAATTCTTCACCGTATCGTTGTTCGCACCATTGGAAGCACTAGCACTCGCGATCCAGATCACGGTTCCTCCTGTATTACCGTTGGTAATAGTGAGGGCGCGATTAGTGCCGCCGCTGTCTGAGCCGTCTATAGTCACGCCGTCCGCACCATTTAGTTTAATCAATGCCGGGTTCGTCGAGACACCCGATATTGTTCGGGCCGAAGCAGGAACTTCGCCCGGCCTGGGAAGCAGGCTCGGCTTGATCAATACTGTCCAGCCACCCGAGAGTTCATTCAGCGCATTAGCACCGGTTTCACCGGTCAGATCGGAAATAATGTCGATCGTCACATTGCCTGTTGCACCTGCCAGGTTGAGGGCTTCAAAAATACCACCGGCATTGGTTAGTGACGGGTAGTTCCCGCCCGAACCTACCGTATAGCTTCCGGAGAAGGGCAGCGGGACATCGGTAATAGTTGCCGTCGCCGCAGTCGGCGAGCCCAGGCCTGCTCCGCCCGTTGGGGCGGAAAGTGTGATCGTAAATGATTCCGCGGGATCAGAAAGCGGAGCGTCACTGCACAAGGTTACATTGAGCGGTTGGCTTAATACCAGGTTGCCAAAACTTAGAAGCTGCGGCCCGGGGTTGACATAATCTACGCCAACGCCGCACGCGGCACCGCCAGTGGCAGACCCGTCGGTCAGCGTAGCTGTTACGCCAACCGTTCCCGTTCCCCCCCCTACACGGTTGACGGTAGCAGCTATTGTCGCTCCTTCATTGCCTCCATAGGTTGCAGAGCTTAATTGCAAATTTCCCGGCGCTACTCCTGCAGTATAGTCAAGCTGGATATTTGGTCTTTGGGGCACACCCGTGAGTGAACCCGTGCCGGTCGGGGGAGAGGTGTCCGCATTCCACGTCTGGTGAAGCGTGGTGGGCGAAGTCACCGAGGTGCGAAACATTCTATCAGTAGAACCGCCTGTACCGGCTCCCGTAAAGTTCGTTTGCACTATGATTTCAAGGTTAGGCCCCGTAAAGGCAAATGTCGGCGAGAGTGTGACACACGTAAAGCTGCCAACTACAAAGCTCGCGGCGGGAATAGTCGCGTTATAAACTTCTGTGGCACCCGTTAGCTCGGTAGCCACTGTCGTAGTAGCCGCAAAATTGCTATTCGAGATGTTCTTCATGTGGACGATCGCCGGAACATCGGCCGTGTTTACCGGAGCAGCCTCCACATACCAGCAAGCCTGGTTAATTGTTTCGCCGCCCGAAAAGCCGAGTTCGGAGCCAAGATATATTGCTGCCGACCTTTCGTATCCAAACCATACACCGAGCGGCTTCCGGTTATTTCCGCCATTCGTATTACCAGCCGGCACTATTACCGTTGCCAGAGGCGCGTCCCCAGTCGTGGCGGATGCCTGGTCGGCCGCAGTCTGGCCAAACGAGCTGCTAAGCCAATTGGCGCTGATAGTGACGGATGTAATAGCGATCAATATGGAAACAATAACTATAAGGCGTGAAGATTTCTTCGTGAACATAATTTTACGGTTCTCCTAATCTATGGTTCTTTGGCAATAAGACATTCGCACGAGTGCCTTTCGATTGGCACTCTCGACATAACTTCACTGGAAGCGCACAGGAAACTCTTTTTCCATCTGCGCTAGACGCACACAGTTGACACTAAAATTTTTATTGTACAACTCAAGACGATGACGCGATTATATCCATATTTTCCTCTATGTCAAGCGCGTTGTCCCTATTTGAAAAAAAAATTAAGCTTATATCTCAAATCGCATTCACATTCAATTTTTATTCAGATGAGTAATCTCTCACGTGATCGTTAATAGTTGTGCGCAGCGGCTAGCTTCCAAGCAGCGAGTGGAGCAACATGTGCGTGAAAAAAAATAGCGCCACGCCGCCAAAGACTGACAGTGAAACGAGAGGCGATTTTCCGCCATGATGATTCACCTCTGGAATTAGATCGCTGGCAGCTACATACAATGTAACCCCGGCCGAGACCGGCAATGCATACGCGACCGTAAATCCTATAGTGTCACCGACAATATAAAAGACCAGCACGCCCAAAAATGTCATCAACCCCATCAGCGAGGTTGCGATCATTACCTGACGTCTTCCTTTGCCCGCCGCCATCACCATCGAGCCGATCGTAAAGCCCTCGGGAAATTTGTGCAGAAAGATCGCGATAAAGACCATCAGCCCTAAACGCAAGTCTACTGCGGACGCCGCGGCGATCGAAACACCATCGAAAAAAGTGTGGATCAGTAGTCCTCCAACCGCCGTATACGCGGACTTTGGCGAGATGAGTTCGTGGTCATGTTCGTCGTCTTCACAATGCATTTCCTCACCAAGGTGAAAGTGCGGTGCGATCGTGTGTTCGACAAACTGGGTAAGTAGGTACCCGGCCATAAGCAGACACATCGGGACGTAGAGGTCCTCGGCGGTCAGCGGCGTTGAGCCTTGCCACAGGATGACCGACTCCGGAAGAATCGAAAAGATCGTCACCGCCAGCATAAAACCTGCACCCAGAGCGAGTAAATATTTTAGAAAACGCCTGAAGTCCTGATGGATCCTCTTAGGGAAGAGTGTCAGCCCGCCAAGGACATTTGCCAGTCCGGCGAGCAGCCCAAATATGAGAAGTTGAAGGAATAATGGATTCATTCTGCTGTTTTCGACGTCTTCTATCCTATATCAGCGAAAATATAAAACCAAAAACAGCACGAATTACGGACGT
Source organism: uncultured Chloracidobacterium sp. (assembly GCA_964618985.1). GTDB lineage: Bacteria > Acidobacteriota > Blastocatellia > Pyrinomonadales > Pyrinomonadaceae > OLB17. The sequence goes on along the minus strand of CAZUEI010000060.1, from coordinate 5,408 downwards.
CTTTGAATGATTTCGAAATTAAATGTGTGATTAAGAATGATTAAGCAGTTTTCGCTTGACAGGGTTTCGATTATCGTCATAAACTACTTGAGTATTTGCAATAGCCGGATTTTACTATTCGGATTCTAAAAGTAAATTCTAAAATACATGTTTAAGGTCTTAAGCGCCGATGAGAGAGTTGATCGGCGACTTAAAAGAAGACGCTGTTGCCTTTCGCTCTTTGAAATATGAGTAAAATTGAGGCCGAAAAGGCACATCTGTCTGTTTTGCTCAATGAAACGCTTGAGTTTTTGAAACCGGAACGCGGAGGGTTGTATGTCGATGCGACACTTGGGCTTGGAGGTCACGCGGAAGCGATCCTGGAATCTTCGCCGAAAACAAATGTTATTGGCATCGATCAGGACGCCGAAGCTCTAAATATTGCAAAACAAAGACTTGCTAGGTTCGGCTCACGTATAAAGGTTCTTCATGACAACTTTTCCGATATCGGAATGGTTTTGAAAAAAGCCAAGCAGGGAAATCCCGACGGTATTTTGGCAGATCTTGGGGTTTCGTCGCTGCAATTTGACAGTCAAACGCGTGGATTTAGTTTCCGGTTCGATGCACCGCTTGATATGCGGATGAATCCGGACGCAGGTGAGCAAACTGCCGCGGAACTGCTTGCAACGATAAGCCAGGACGAACTGGCAAACATTATATATAGATATGGCGAAGAGAAGCATTCGCGAAAAATAGCGAAGTGGATAATTGAGAAGAGACAAAATGGAGAGCCGGTCACAACGACGTTTGAACTTGCCGAATTGGTAAAAAGGGCTGTTCGGACAGGCGGAAAAGACAAAATTCATCCGGCAACGAAAACCTTCCAAGCGTTGCGGATAGCGGTAAACGGTGAACTTGATATTTTAGAGCAGTTTATCACCGACTCAGTAGATATTTTGAAAACCAAAGGCGTGCTGGCGATCATCACCTTCCATTCTTTAGAAGATCGCATAGTAAAACAAGCCTTTCAGCGACTATCGGGCAAATGTCAATGTCCGCCGCGCATGCCGAAATGCATTTGCGGCGCTGTGAAAAAAATTGAAATTCTGACGCGAAAGCCAGTAATACCGGCCGAGAGCGAACGAAACCAAAACCCACGCTCGCGAAGTGCAAAGCTCAGAGCGTGTCGCAAGTTAGACCAATAATCACCTTTCGGAGGATGTCCATGAACAAAAGAGAGCAAACGCGGCCACGACGCATAAAAGCAAAACAGCATCAAAGCGGTTCGATGCGACTGCGGACCTATTCACTTGTGTTCATTTGCATTCTGATGCTCGTAAGCGGGTTTTTCTTCGCGGCGCGGCAGCATTTTTCTTCGATGGATTTTGGAATGAAGAACTCGCGTCTTCGCAGACAAGTTGATGAGCTTGAGGCTGAAAAAAGACGCCTTCTGCTTGCTCGCGAGATATCGCTTTCGCCGGCCGAGATAAAGAAGGCAGCGAAGAAGACCGGGCTTATTGATCCTGCTGGCAATAGCGGGGAAATTGCACAGGTCGTTTCGACAACTAAAGAAAAAGCCCTACCGCCCGCAGCCCCCGAAACAAAATCACTGGTCATAAAAACCGCAGCGGTTTCAGCCGTTCCCCCTGTAGCCGTAGCCATAATTACAAAAAAGGACAAGACGAAACCAACAAAACCAAAAGCCCCCACCGAATGATTCGCTTTCACTCGCAATGTAAGTTTTTAGTTGTCAAACAGGTCTAGATTTAAGAAAATGAGGCGTTCAAAAAAAACAAAAAAGAATCTTCGTCAGATAGCCTTCACCCGC
>CAZUEI010000060.1:0-3501 GCA_964618985.1 uncultured Chloracidobacterium sp. | reverse complement strand
AATGAGGCGTTCAAAAAAAACAAAAAAGAATCTTCGTCAGATAGCCTTCACCCGCTTTATGTTTGTGGTGGCTTTTTTTGTTTTGTGGATCGGCGGCATCAGTGCCCGGTTGGTCAACTTACAAGTAACACAGCATGCCTGGTTAAAAGAAAAGGCAATTGACATTCGTCAGGATGTCAAGCAAACGAGGATGCTGCGCGGAACTATCTATGACCGCAACGAACGGACATTGGCTATGAGTCTGCGGGTAAAAACTTTGTACGCCGATACAACCGAAATTGATGACACGAACACTGCGGCAAAAACAATCGCAAAAGCATTAAAACTCGACACAAATCAAGTTGCAAATCAGCTCAGACAAGGAAAAGCGGCTAATAAGCGGTTTGTTCCTCTCGCAAAAAAACTTGACGAAGAGGTCGTACAGAAGATCAATAGAGCCCTTGATCATCCTGATGTAAAAAAGCCCGATCTGCCTAATTTCACAGGCCTTCATTGGAGAGACGATCAAAAACGCAGCTATCCGTATCAATCAATGGCGGCGCAGGTTGTGGGATTCAGCAATGCCGAAGACGACGGGAAGGCCGGCGTCGAACAATCGCAGGACGATGTTCTGCACGGAGCAATAATAAAGAAACTGCAGGAGCGCGACCGTCTAGGACGGGTTTATGACGAGACGACCATTGAGCGCGAAACTCCCGGAGATATTGTCCTGACCCTCGACACCGCCTATCAATATATAACCGAGCAGGCACTTGAAAATGGAGTTCGCGCCGCTTCCGCCAAATCGGGCATGGCGATTGTCATGAACCCGAAAAACGGCGAGATTCTTGCGCTGGCAAATTATCCGACATTCAATCCGAACACTATCAATGAATCAGCCGCCGAGACGATTGGTAACAAAGCGATTCAAGCGGTGTATGCACCGGGATCGGTTTTCAAGATCATTGCCTACGGCTCGGCGCTCGAAAAGAACCTTTTCACTCCGGAAGACAAAATAGAAGCAGTGAGCAATCTCACGGTAGCCGGCCACCCGTTTTCGGATCACCATGCGGGCACGATGAGCTATGCAGAGGCTCTTGCAGTTTCAAGCAACACATGCGCTATCAAAACCGGAATGCGTGTCGGGCGCGAAGATTTTTTTGCAATGCTGCAGAAGATGGGATTTGGCAGTAAAACCGGTGTTGAGCTTCCCGCCGAAACGCAGGGCATCGTCCGCTCGCCTGAGAAGTGGGCCGGCGACTCGTTGGCATCAATGTCAATTGGCTATGAAATTGGCGTGACGGCGTTGCAAATGGTTACTGCTTTTGCGACGATAGCAAATGACGGAATCAGGAACCAGCCGCACGTTATCAAAGAAATTCGCCGAACGGACCAGCAGCCGAAAATAGTGGCGCAGCCTCAGCAAACGCAGGTGATCACATCAGAATCAGCCAAACATTTGAAAACGATGTTGCGACAAGTCGTCCTCAGCGGAACCGGACGTCGGGCGCAATTAAACGGCTACACGGTCGCGGGCAAGACCGGCACTGCGTGGAAATTTAATCCAAAAACAAAAAAAGTTGATTCGTCCAAATATATTTCGTCGTTTATCGGTATGGCTCCTGCCGACAATCCCGAGATCGTCGTCGCCGTGGTGATGGATGAACCACAGGTTGGTGGACGCGACGGCGGAACAGTTTCTGCCCCTGTTTTCCGTGAGATAGCACAGCAGATTTTGCGTGAAATGAATGTCCCGACGGATACGCAGGTAAAACAGGAATCTCTGGTCGCAAAAGAAATTCCCGACGCGCCTGCACAAGCAACAGTGGATAAAAAAACGGCGGATACCAAACAAGCTGACAAAAAAACTGAAATTAAATCCGAGGCTAAATCAAAAACAAACACCAAACCCAAGGCACCTGAGCCGCCTGCCGGAAAAGAGAAAGCCAAACCCGTCAGAAAACCTAACGAAAAGAAATTTCCCGACGCGGGCAAACTAACCGCCTTATTATTGCTGAGATTTGATCTACAAAATTTGATACGAACAGATAAAGTTGAAACTTGAAACCGCTATAGGATATATGAATGCAGCCGCGACCGATCTTGATCCCGCTTTGCGTCAACGCGAAGTGGGTTCTTTTGCTATCGACTCGCGTGAAGTGCAGCCGGGCGATGTTTTTTTTGCTCTTTCACAGCCCGATTATCGCAATAACGGATTCAACGGCGATTTTGACGACTCTACTGTCTATGTGCCCGATGCATTTGAGAAAGGAGCGTCGGCGTGTGTTGTTCGCAAAGACAGATTTGAAGAACACCGAACCGAACTCGAAAAATTTCGCGACCGGTTGATACTTGTAGATGACGCTATCGCCGCGTTTCAACGGCTTGCTCACGGCGTGTATTTGGATTGGAATAAGCCTGTGGTTGCGATAACCGGCAGTGCCGGAAAGACGACAGCAAAGGAATTGACGGCCCATGTTTTGGCAACGAGCGGCCGCAAGGTGCTTCGCAACATTAAGAATTACAACAATGGACTTGGTCACCCGCTGACTGTTTTGAAGCTGGCGTCAGATAAAAGCTACGACATAGCTGTTCTCGAAATGGGCATGTCCACGCCGATGAACGAGATCGCCCGCCTATGCCGTATTACGCCGCCGGATGTTGCCGTCGAGCTCAATGTTTTGCCTGTTCATGTCGAGCATCTTGGTTCGATTGAGAACGTTGCAAAGGCCAAAGCTGAGCTTGTCGAAGGAATGAAGCCGGGCGGGACGGCGGTTCTTAATGCCGACGACCCGCGTGTGGCAAATATGCATTGGCTGAGTAAAGGCCGGACGATAACATACGGCATTGAAAATCAAGCCGATGTGCGGGCTGAGAATATTCAGTTCGAGCGTTTTGGTGAAACAAAGTTTACGCTGGTCTGGGGCGGCGAATCGGCAGATGTTTCATTTCCGCTCAACGGGAAACATAATATTCTCAATGCTCTTGCGGCTGCCGCTGTTGGCATCAGTTTTGGGATGACGGTTGAGCAGATCGCTGACAGCCTAAGATCTGGTGCTCCTCCGCCGCAGCGTGGTGAGGTTTTGCATTTTAAGGAAGGATTTACGGTCATCAACGATTCGTATAATTCTAATCCCACGGCGTTAATGTCGATGATAAACACTTTGGTCGAAGGAGCGGGCAAAGGCCATAAGATCGTCGTGGCCGGCGAAATGCTCGAACTTGGCCAGGATGAAAAAACGATACATCGCGGAACCGGAGAAAAGATCGCCGCGAGCGGGATCGATATGCTGATCGGTGTTCGCGGAATGGCCGAAGAAATGGTCGAGGGAGCGCGTGCAGCCGGTTTTTCCAATGCGAAATTTGCGCAAGATTCAGATGCGGCAGGCGAGGTGCTGGCTGAATCAATTAAGAAAGGAGATGTTGTATTAGTGAAAGGTTCGCGAGGCGTGCGGACTGAAAAGGTGATTGATAAATTGTTGCAGAAGTTTGAACTGGAGGATAATCAGGCAGCGATCTAGA
>CAZUEI010000059.1:0-9506 GCA_964618985.1 uncultured Chloracidobacterium sp. | reverse complement strand
TCATAGGCAGGATTCTGCTGATCGTGATACACAAGATTCAAATCTCTAAGCGGGCTATTCTTGTCTTCAAGAAATGCGGTAGCATCTGTCTTCCGTCGTTCGCTAAAAACTAAGTAATCTGCCCGCCTGAACCTGGCATACTCTACAACACTCGAAAGTTCTTCGTCGGGTAAATAAAGGTGTTTTCCGTTCGCATAAAATGCGGCAGTAATATGTGACGATATGATGGTGGGCTGCACCTGATTGGACTGTTCATTAATCCATAAGCCGGCCCTCTTCTCTTCAAATGGGGTGCTCGTAATATCGCCTGATTCGAAGACGCGAAAAAAAAGCGACACAGACCCGCCGACTGCGAGGATTAAGATGCATACCGCAATAAAACCCGGCTTCAGCTCTCGACGAGTTGGAAAGATCGATTTAAACGCTCCAGCCAGCCAATCGCTTAACTCGACAACACCGTGTGCCGCCCAAGCGATCAGCAGAGGTATGATCGGAAACAAGTAGCGAAGTTCGACGGCTGACGCTGCATATCCCAACAGCGTGCAAATCACAAACGAACATAGATAAATTCTTTTTGCCACTGTCGTTCGAGTCCAGCGCCCGCAAAAAAATCCCGCCATCGCAAGAATGGCAAACGGAATTGGCAGAATTGCCGGAAAGTAGTTACGCAGCTGATGTGTTAGCAGGATAATTGATTTCGACCCAAGTATGTACACATCGGAAGACAAACGCTCAAAATTGAATGGAGTTGGAGCCGGTTTGACGGCTGGAATTTCGGGTTTATATTCCGTATCGTAATCATCGCCCCATAGTCTGTCCTTCAGGGTCATCCGGCCATCACTAGACAACGTGAGCAATCCACCCTCGAAGTCCGCAGCAGGAAGATTAACGGTAATCTTTTGACTAAACGTCCACTCTCCAGTCTTCTGATGCAAATATAAAAAATAGGGTAGAAAAAAGAAGGCAAAACCCAGAAGAAGAACCAAGCAGTTAAGCCCGGCGCGTGCAAAACTAAGATTTCGAAAGACGAATTTAGCCGCCGGCGTCAAAAGGAACATTAAGAATAGATAGCCGATGGCTTCGGGTTTGGTCAGAAACGCGGCTCCCAATAGCAGTCCTGTAATAAGAAAAACCTGCAACTTCCCCTTCGATAGCGCATGCCAGCCGGCCAGTACAAATGTTGTCAGGATCAGAGTGTAAACCGATTCGGTCATTACCCAACCCGAGGACAAGATCAAAAACGGGTGAAAGACGAGGAGTATCGCCCCCACATAAGCCGATGGGCGCCCAAAAAAATCACGCATCAAAAAGTACGCCGGAATAATTAACAGCGAACCCGCAACGAGTGATACAAATCTCCCGCTAAAATCTCGCTCCGAAAAAAGCATAGAGGAAAATCCGGTTAGGACAGAATATAGCGGCGACCAATATGCACTGATGCCGCCGGCGAAATCCCCCGACACGAACCTTTCGCCGAGGATCGTATAATACGCTCCATCTCCATTGATTATGGATTCATGAGGAATAAAATAGTAGCGGATAAGAAAGGCGAGCAGGATGCAGGCTGAAATAAAAAAAGCATCGAGGGAGAGTGGAAGAGATCCAATTAGAAACTTGGTGCTCTGTTCTTCTTTTGCGGCAGACATGTTACAGGGTATTAGTTTCGTGATTCGCCCTTAGACCCAGGATTTGCGGGGTCCGGTACCAGAACCAACATAGAACAAATACCACGCCGCTGTAGAAGAAATATAATAACTGCCAGGGCAATGTCATCAAAGCAAATAAAAACCCTCGCTTTCTGGCATAGAAGGCAAGGATTTGCCTGTTGAGAAATACGATGGCAGCCAAACACCCTATTACGAGGACGACGAACGACGGATTCCACACTGCCAATGGCAACAAAAGCAACAAGAAGCCTACGAGAACCGCACTCACACGATCTTGTGTTTTGACATTCATATCATTCAAGACTTCTTGATTCTCAAGCATCAATCGCGACCACGGAAGAGCCCGGCTAAAGATCTCTGTTCGCAAATGTCCTATCACCTTCCACTTCTTCAAGTGCTTGGCCTGGATGCTCGGGTCAAGCAGTATCTGATGACCCGCTTTTCGGAGTCGAAAACCGAGATCAATATCTTCGATCATAGGCATTGCAAACTTTTTACAATCAAACCCTCCATGCTCAAGAAATACATCGCGTCTGATCGCGCCGAGGCCCGCCCAAAAAGTCGATGCATCGCTGCGTGAATTTTGGTGGACGAAATGATGCTGAAGGTTTTTGTATTGTGACAGAAAATTGGGCTCAGCCGGTTCATCATCGTATGAGCCGAACAGGGCGGAGATTTGAGGCTGCTTTTCGAAGCGATCTGCAATGAGGCCGATCGTTTCGGGCTTAATGACTACGTCAGCGTCAACGAAGAACAGGATCTCACCGAGAGCACTTTTTGCTGCCAGATTACGGGCCGCTCCCGGCCCGGAGTTTCTTGACGTTGACAACACTCGAGCGCCGCTCCGACGACTTATATCCGCGCTCTCATCGGTCGAACAATCATCCACAACTAATACCTCGAACGATCGATAGCTCGACTTCAAAATGGCATCGAGGCAGTGCGGCAAAAACATGGCGCCATTGTAAACCGGAATTATTATTGTGATGTATGGATTCGCAGTCAACATTCAGTTTTAGTCTGATTACAATTTCCTCGCAAACAACCTAAACCTGAGCAACGGCAGGAGATTTGTTAGTGAGTTTTTCCTTACGAGCACCGACGATGGCTCTGGTTAGTTGAACGGGCTGAAAGACGATACTGGACCATAAAAAAACCTCGTTGGTGCAATAACAAGTCTTAGCGCGGATCTGTTCCCGCAGCTTTTGTGCCTCTTCAGAATCCCAAATTTCAAAAAAGGTGTTGTTTCTCAGGTTTCCCAACGGCAAATGCTGTTCGCACACGCTGACGTCACCGTTTGCATACACGACGCCGGTCAACACGCCAGCCTTGCAAGGAATATATTGTGATTCGGATTCGATGGTTTTCACCTTTGCCCATTGAAGCAGCGGTTCAACGGTGGCTCCAAATCGGGTTTTCTCACGGTCACTCCAAACCTCGGCGACGTGCCTGTACAGATCTTTGTATTTCTGAAGCTGCGGGCCTTGCAGCGATGGGTTCTTACGGTCGCCGCGGATGATCGCCAGATTGTGATGCTCGATCTTTGGGCAATTATCATGTAGATATTCAGTCAACTGAAATATCTCATCCATATTTTCGCTCATCGCAACCGTATTTGAGTGGATTCGAAATCTCGGATCTTCTTCATTCAGACGTGCGAGCATTTCGTATGTCTCCATCGCCTTCTTGAACGACTGCGGATTGCCGCGAAACTTATCGTGATATTCCGGCATTCCATCGAGCGAGATCTCGCACACGAAGAGTTCGAGCGACTTATTTTTCATCAACTGGCGAAGCTGCTTCTCGGTTCGATCAGTGAAATACCCATTGGTCGGCACATAGATATTTTTCACCTTGTTGTTATTAATGAAGAGTTCACAAATATCCGCAAACTCACCTCTAATGAACGGCTCGCCGCCCGAAAGATTCAGGTTCTCAAAATCACCGAGTTCGAGCGACAGCTTTTCAAATTCTTCAAAAGTCAGATCGTTGCGCTGGTTCAACTCCTTCCAGTAGAAACAGTGTTCGCAAGTCAGATTACAGATCGAATTGATGAAAACGATCATAAAGGGCGGCGTTTGCCGCTTCGCCTGATTGGCTGCTTTCATCGAGAGTTTTGTGTGTCGCGTGATGCGTGAAACGATATTCATAATAAATGTCCTCGGGTCAATTCCCGTTTACAAACGATTTTGCGGAGCGTAAGAAATGTCGGACGCTCATATACCGGTCAAATGTTTTTGAAGGCAGCATTTCAAAGAGGCGTTGATTTCCCAAATAATAGGCGTCAATTCTTTCTAGCGAAGAAAAATCACTATGTTCTGTCATTTTTCCAAGTGCTACCGAACAGCTTGCGTTAAAATTCGCCGACGCAATATCTCTGATGGCGCGATTATGCCTCCCAAATGGATACGCGAACGTCACGGCTTCCTTACCCAATGCGTCCTCAATTGCCGCCTTTGACGCTGTAATTTCTGCTTCTGCCTCTACGCGGGAAAGTTTCGTCAGATCAGGATGTGTTTTGGTGTGCGACCCAAATTCAATTCCGGCATCATTCAGGACTTTGATCTCCGACCATGAAAGCAACTCGCTGCGTGGAAGTTCAGGCGGATTTCCATTCCAATCGTTGTGTCCGCCACAGAAATCGGTCACGAGAAACACCGTCGCGCAAAAGTTGTATTCGCTTAGAACTGGAAAAGCGTGACTATAGAAATTTTTGAAACCGTCGTCGAACGTCAGCACAACCGGCTTATTAGGCAAATTACTTCCTTCCTTCAACAATGAAACAAGTTCACGCAGCGGCAGCGACGTATAACCCGCATCGCTCAAATACTTCATCTGCCTCTGGAACAAGGCCGGAGACGTGGAGACCACAGAACCACTACCATCGACGGAATGGTAAGTGATGATCGGGATTCGCAGGCTTTCCGTCCCGGCTATACTTACAGGTTCGGATCTTTCTCTTTCAGTTGTCATTCAGATACTTGCACTTTGGAGCGATCGTTGACTCACTTTGTTTACTACTCCGTTGGAACTACCTTTCCTTTGCTCTTTGATAGCTTCGATCAGCTCAAGATACTGGTTCAAGTGGGGCTCTTCGTTCCAGTACTCGAGATAAGCCTGATATCCTTTCTCGCCTAACTCATCGCGAAGTATCGGATCAGCCGCAAGTTTTTTCATTGCCGCGATGAGTTCATCTTCGGTTCGATAGACGAAACCGCCTTGGCTGTCGTCAACTACCTCCGGCAGAGCACCGAGGTCGTTTGCGATGACCGGTGTCTTGTGTGAAAAGGCCTCGATGATAATGATCCCAAAGGTTTCATAACAAATTGACGGCACGATCACCGCTATTGCCGAACGGTAAAGATCGGCCAGGCCGTCCTGACTCAGTCGTCCGAGAAATTGAATATTTGGACAATCTTTCGCCTGTGCCTCAAGTGTTTCGCGATAAGCACCGTCACCGGCTATAAGCAGATCGAACTGCTCATTCTTACGGAACGTTTCGATCAAGTTGTGCACGCCCTTTATATATTCCAGGCGGCCAACAAAAAGGAAATAAGGCCGTCTCTGCTCTTCCGAAGTCTTGCTTCTCTCGGGTTGTCGCGGAAGAAAATACGGCATGTGCCTGATTGGTATATCCAAACCCATTTCAAGATGTTTGTTCAAAGTAAACCGGCTCGGCGAGAGAAAACAATCGACGTGTTTCAGCATTCTGTCCATCAAGCCGGTCTGTCGCCACAACTGCGGCGGCCTTTTCCCTTTAATTTGACACGACAAGCAATTTTTCTTAGTACAAACTTCACGATCGTATTTCCAAAGAACATGCATCGGGCAGACAAGCCAATGCTCATGTGCCGTGTAGAGCTTGATCGCGTTACCGTAGCTCAAAGCCTTGATCCCAATCAGCGACATGTTGTTGTAATGAACAACATCGTAATCGTTTTCCTCAAGAGCTTTCTTCAGATTGCCTTTCAAGAACGGTATGCCGGTTTGCTGCGTAAGTAAGGGCGACAACATTCCCTTGCCGCTCTTGAGCGGGTGGACTTTTACGAGTTCATGATTCGGAAAATCCGCGGTCGGGTGCTTTCCGTTCATGAGAAGAAATGAGTCCTGGCAATAAAACACGTCGACCGAATGGCCTCGGCGAGCAAGTTCATTGGACAAGCGATAGATGTGCATGCCGTCGCCGCCGAAGCTATACGGCGGATAAAAAGTGGACACCATGCAAAACTTGAGAGGTTTTTCCATCGAAACGTCTAGCTTCTTCCGAGTTCCTTGAATATCGCGAGCGTGTCCTCGGCGGCACGTTTCCAGCGAAAATTTTGCGATCTCGCCAGACCGTCCGCTTTCATTTGCCGTCGAGCGAGTTCGTTATCCAGCACACTGCGAATGACTGCGGCCATCTCTTCGGAGTTCATTGGATCAAAATAACGTCCTACGGGCCCAAGTACCTCAGGCAGCGATCCTGTATTGCTGGCGGCAACCGCCGTTCCGCAAGCCATCGCCTCTATCGCAGGCAGTCCGAAACCCTCCTCCAATGAAGGAAAGACAAGAAGCGCAGCAGCGTTGTAGAGGTATGCCAAATCTTCGTCCGGAATGAACCCAGTGAAGATCACTCGGTCTTCAAGACCAAATTGATGAACTTGGGCCTTTAAATCTGGATATGCCGAAAAGAACGGATCATCCTTGTAATCGCCGACCAAAACCAATTTAAGTCCGTCATCTGAATCCGCGATCTGATTGAACGCGTCGATCAGTGTACTTAGATTTTTGTGCGGGCTGATTCCACCGACGTACAGCAGGAAACGCTCATCGCGACGCAGCCCGTGTTTTTCTAGCGTGGACACAAAGCCATTATTCGTCTGCAACACTTTGAATACAGGACGTGCTGCCTCGGAGATGAGACGTATTTTCGATTCTGGCAGGTGAAAGTACTTAACTATTTCCTTCTTTGAGTATTCCGAAACGGTCGCGACCATGTCGGCTTGTTTGATCGCAATGTTTTGCTTCAACTTCCAAAGATACTTCGATTTTGAGTTTGGGAAAATGAGCGCCGGGTGATGGTCGGCGATCACATCATGAAGGGTGAGCAAAACTTTCGCCCGATTCAGTATCGGGAAATAAGAATAGACCGCCGGAAAGAAAAAAACATCGACATCGTGTCGGTAAACCTCTCGGGTCATCGCCCAGAGGTCCTTTAACGAGCGACGCCCGTCGGCTGACGCGGCCTCTACCTGGGAGTGAGATGTTTTTGCCGAAATTCTCGAAACGCGCTCCGGCATGTCGTCGGTGCTCTTTGTTTCGCTGTCGATAAAGAAAAGATATTCATTTTCTTCATCGATCTCAATGAGAGCTTCGAGAAGTTCGCGGGTGAATCGACCGAAACCTCTTTTGTTGCCCCAACAGCTGGCGTCAACGCCGATCTGCATATATGTCAAAAACAGCGCCCGACGGCGCTTTCCACTTCCCTATCTGTATAAATGAATTCTATCGGCGCGGGTTCAGCGAGTGAATGAGATCACCCAGTTATAGATCTTTGCAACGAACAGTCCGCTTGCATATCCGATCACAAATGCGTATGCGGCCCCGACAAGACTCCCAATAAAGGTGACGGAATACCCTATAAAGAACTGATCAAGTAATCCCATGTGCGGGCCGACAACTTCACCGCCTTTGAGGACGAGCCAGTTTGTCGCTGCGAAAATGATCAATGCACCAATGACCCCCAGGACAAAACCCAGGATGTGGCCGTTTAGACTCACAACAGATTTGCGAATCTGTTCCTCTTCTGAAATATCTGGTTTGTGCTCGGAGTAATCCATCTCGTTCGGATACTGCAAATTAACCTGATCGTGTGTCGGCATAGTTTTATACAATTCGCTTTGGAACTAAAGGCTGAGTGGAACCTAAGAGCGTTAGATCCGGTTTATCTTGCTCCTTTATTTCCTCATGATATTCATTATCCACATTTACGCCCCAAACGTCATAATTTGCACCGAGAATATTCTTGACGGAAAGCATTGCCGTAAGCATCGAATGATCCTGATTATTATATTTGTGCATGCCGTTTCTCCCGACAAGGTACATGTTCGGCATTTTTTCAGCTAAAAACTCACGGATTGTATCGACTGCTGTCACATACTCTCCGTCGTAAACTGGATACGCCTTTGGCATTCTAACTACCGCGCCATCTTCGACGTCCTTTGGATCGACAAGCCCTAAAATACCAAGCTCCTTCGTGCCAAGAGCAACCAGTTCAGCGTCGTTAGTAGTCCACAGGCCGTCACCCTCGAAGCAGAAATACTCCAATCCCAAACAGGTCTTGTTCGGGTCGGGAACCATGCTAGGACTCCAATTTTTAAAGTTCTGAATCCTGCCGACCTTCACGTCGGAGTCGTGTATGTAAATCCAGTTGTCCTGGAAAAGATCTGCTTTATTTACAACCAGCGACACGGTCAGAAAATCCCTGTAACCGAGCTTATCCGCGGCCGCCTGCACCTCAAGCGGCGGAGGAGGATCCATCTTTCTTACCAACTCCTGCATAGGCATGCTGCTAATAAAATCGCTCCCGGCGACGAGTTCCTTTTTGCCGTCGGCTTCGATCTCAAGCGCCGTTACCTTTCCGCGTTCCCAAAGTATCTTTGACACCTCGGTCTGCATTTTCAGTTCGCTATCATTTTTCTGTATGGACTCAGCGACCAATTCCCACATCATTCCGGGCCCTTTTTCGGGGTAGTCGAACGCATCTATCAGCGTTTTGATAATGTCGCCTTTTTCTTTGGCCTGGCTGGCAAGCAGCGCGTTCTTTATCGTCGAGATCAGAGATAGCCCTTTGATCCTCTGTGCTGCCCAGTCGGCTGAGATCTCATTGCACGGCAGCCCCCAAACTTTTTCGGTGTAGGTCTTGAAAAACGTCTCAAACAGCCGTCGTCCAAAACGATTGCATATCCAATCCTCAAACGATTTCTCTGTTTTTGCCGGGAACATCTGCGCCTTTGCATAGCTCGCGACCATCATGAAGCAGTTCCATAAACCCAGCCCAAGCAGAGCATTGGTAGCCTTCAGCGGATAGAAGAAAAATTTCTTATTGTAATAGATCCGTGATAAACGCGAACGCCGTAAGAACCGTTTATCGCCGAGCACTTCACGCCACATGTCATCTACAGCCTTTACCTTGGTAAAAAACCGGTGGCCGCCAATATCGAAGAGGTATCCTTTATAGTTGACCGTACGGGAAATACCGCCAACCACATCGTCCTTTTCCAAGACAACCGACGGCACGCCCTCTTTGCAAAGCTCATATGCAGCAGTCAGGCCGGCAGGCCCTGCTCCAATGATAACTACCTTTTTTTGCATCTTTTTATTCTGGGTTTGATCGGCCATCTGATTAGGGGTTATCTATGTAATCGTTTACTGCGGACATGCTGCCTTTTAACTTGACCATGTGAATGTAGATCATTACCACAAAGTTTCGGATACCGGCTATCAGCCAGCCGATAATAAAACCTGCCATCAGGCCGTAGATCATTCCGATCAGGCTTCCAACAAACGAGATCTCATATCCGATAAAGAACTGATTCAAAAGAGCCAGATTCGGCCCTATCACGTCGCCCCCTTTGAAGATCAGCAGATTAGTAGCCACGAATATCCCAAGGCCGAGCAGCAGGCCTATGGCAATGCCGAGAGCCTTGCCATCCAGTTTTGCAAGCGACTGTATAATAAGCTCTTCGGTAGGGTCAGAATTATGCGTTTCAGTTTTCATATTTTAGGATTCGATCTACAATAAAGCGCGACGTCTGGAGGCGAGGGCTTCGCGCATATGGTTTGGGCATTTGAGGTTTA
>CAZUEI010000058.1:3298-9835 GCA_964618985.1 uncultured Chloracidobacterium sp. | reverse complement strand
ACAAAAACTGCCTGACAACGCCGTGCAGCATCGGCCCGCGAAGTATCATCGGCTTGTCGGGCGGAACGAGCACGGCCATCGAGATCATTTTGACCCCGTGAGCCTCGATAGGGATAAGTTTGTTGTCCCGCACTTCGGGTTGGCCGTAACCTGTGCCGAGCATTATCGGAACATTCGGGCCGTAAACGTCGGCGTCCATAATGCCGACTTTTGCTCCGTCAGCGGCGAGAGCCACGGCAAGGTTGACGGCAACAGTTGATTTGCCAACGCCGCCTTTGCCTGATGAGACTGCAACGATATTTTTGACGCCTTCGATAGCGACGTTGTTTGCGATGCCGCGGCCTTGCGGCACTTCGGCGTCCATTGTGACCTTTACACTGGTAACACCATCGAGACCGCCGACTATTTCGTTCGCCTGCGATTCCATCTGCTCTTTTACCGGACAGGCGGGTGTGGTCAACATTATCTTGAACGACACCTCCCCGCCCGAGATCTCAAGGTTATGAATAAACCCGAGCGTTACGATGTCCTTTTTCAGATCGGGATCGATGATCTGTTTGAGAGATTCCAATACAACTGCTTCTGATATTTGACTCATTATGTAAATAGATGCCTGACGTAATAAAGTAAAACTAGATTGTAGCAAAGATGAACGCTGACCTAGAAAACCATTACAACCAGATCCGCGGTGGCAAAGCTGGCTTTTACGAACAAAAGCGGGGCCTGATAGCTGTTTGGGGAAAGGAAGCTGTCCAGTTTCTCGACGGCATGATCACAAACGACATGAAAACGCTGGCGGACGGAGCTCAAATGCTGGCTGCGTTTCCAAATGCGCAAGGGCGTTTGCTGGCGGTCGTCCGCGTATTGCGTCAAGGCGAAAGATTTTTGATCGAGACCGAAGAAGCGACGCGTGAAAAGGTTTATCAAAATCTGTTTCGATTCACATTTGCCGGAGACTTTTTTGTTGAGGATTTGTCTGACCAATATCGATATTTTGAGATCTTCGGGTCAGAACCGCCTGCGTTAGCGGGCGGCATAGCGTTTGTGAACAAAACTTCGTCGGAATATTTCGCACCTCGCGATAAATCGCTGTCAACAGATTTCATTGAGATTCCTGACGAGACTTACGAAACACTGCGCATAGAAAGCGGCATTCCGAAATACGGCGTCGATATGGACGAAACTACGATCGTCCCCGAACTCGGTCTCGATGGCCTGATCTCGTATAACAAAGGCTGCTACATCGGCCAGGAGATCATCGCGCGCATACATTTTCGCGGTCACGTTGCAAAACAATTAACAGGCCTCGTGTCTGTAGCAGATCGTTTGAACCCTGGAGTCGAGTTGACCAATGTCGACGGTAAAAATGCCGGACGAATCACTTCGATTGTGCATTCGCCTCAACTTGATAAAACCGTTGCACTCGCATTTGTTCGTTATGACTATCTCGGCGCGGGAACTGAGTTAATGGCAGGCGAAGTAAAGACTGTCGTTACCGATCTGCCTTTTGTAAGTTAAAATGAACGTCGCTCAAGTAAATATGGAAGAACTCGACATCGATCTGCCGAACGCAAAACTCGCTTACACTATCATTCAATCCTTGCTCGACGGCCACGAAGCGCTCAGCGATCTGCTTGTCGTGATGTCGCACGCTCTGGATGAAGACGTATTGAAGGCTCTTACTAACACAAACGAATGGGAGAAATATCTCGAATCGAAACGGAATATGGCCGCTACACAAGAACAGATAGAAAAATTCACTGATGCTCTCAAAACCTTGGAAAATGCTTGATCTGATAATTATAGGTGCGGGGCCGGCAGGTATTTCGGCGGCATATGAGGCCAAGACAGCAGGACTCGATTATCTCGTCATCGAAAAAGGCCTGATAGGTAATACGATCTACAGCTACCCAGTTGGACTGACGGTTTTTTCAACGACGAATGAGCTTGAATTCAATGACGGGGATCTTAAGACCGCCCGTGAAAAGCCGACGCGAGAGGAACTGCTTTCTTACTATGTTCGGTTTGTTCTTGACAACGAGTTGAACGTGCATACTGAAGAAACGGTGACACGAGTTTGCGCAAGCCCGCACGTAAGTAAGGGCGGTACATCCGACATGAGTGTTTCGCCCTTACTTACGTGCGGGCTTGCGCATTCAGATTGCGCTTTTTCGGTTCTCACCGACGTTGCCGAATATCACACAAAAACCGTTCTCTTTGCCATTGGAGCAATGGATTATCCGCGAAAGCTGAACGTTCCCGGCGAAGACCTGCCAAAAGTTTTTGACCATTTCCGCGAAACATATCCGTGGGTAAAGAAAAAAGCGCTGATCGTTGGCGGCGGTAATTCGGCAGGCGAAGCCGCATTGTTTCTGGCGCAGGAAGGTGCAGAGACGACGCTGGCGATCTTTCGCGATGATTGGGAAAGCACTGATCCAAAGCAGGGCTGTATCAAATATTGGGTAAAGGAGCCGCTGGAAGAAGAACTAAAGGAACATTGTCTCAACCTGTTTTTTCTCGGCAAGGTTATCGAGATTCGCGAAGGCGAAGTGGAACTTGAGAATGAGAACGGCGACCGCGTGACACTGGCTAATGATGTGGTTTTTGTGCTGATCGGTTCAGATGCAGATCTGACGATGCTGAAGTCTCTCGGCGTCAAAACAGAGCAGAGTAAATATGGTGAGGTGCCGGTTTATGATCCGGAATCATTCGAGACGAATGTGCCCGGTATCTACGTCGCCGGCCATTTCACACAGCAGCGGCATATAAAAGGCGCAATTGATGCATCAAAAGCGTTGATCCCAAAACTGAAGGAGAAATTAACCGCAAAGGCACAAGGGACACAAAGTTAAAATCCTTTGTGTCCCTTGTGTCTTAGTGGTGAAAAATAAATTATTGGGCTGCGGGTTTCGCAGTTCTTACCATGACTTTTTGGTGTTGAAACCTATCCGCGATGTTCGCTGGATTGATGTCATAGCTCGTTACGTCAAACGTTTCGTCCGCCGTTCCGCCCACTGTCTGCGTCCATCTAAAGGGAAGCTGAATGCCATTGACCGAGCGGAAATCTGAGAATTTCACGCTGAATTCCGCAGTCTCCATCGGCGGGCCGTCAACCTTTCGCAAGAAGACAGTGTGATCCTTATCCTTGGGCTCACCGGCTTTGGCGCCTTCGGATTTGAACTTCATGATCATCGGCATTTTCATTCCCGTGTAGGTCATCATAACGGGAAGGTTTGAGGTTTGGCCGAGATAAAGCTTAAATGTAGAACCGGCGAATGTAGCGTTCACTATATTGCAGGTCGTTCCGTCAACCGAGCTTTCACCGCCGAACGTGTAGCTAACATCCATTCCTTGCGGAGCGGTGATAAGCAGGCTGAGAGTTAAGCGAAGAAGTTCGTTCTGCTTCATCGCACCATGATGAGCACCCACACGATCTACAACGACCTTTTCTTTGACATTGACGGTCTTCCCGTCCTTTGTGGTCCAGACCGCAGCGCTGTCACCGCTCTGTGCAGCGACCTTATCTGCTTCAGCTCCGGTATATGTTTTGGTCGAGCCGTCGGGCCGTTTGATGACGATAGTCTTTACGCCTTTGCCGCTGGCGGCATCTGCAGCAATGATCTTATCAGCTTCTTCGCCTGTGAATTCCTGAACAGTTCCGTCGGCCTTCTTGATGACGATCTTTTTGACGGGTTCGACATTATTGTCGCCGGTTTCGACCGTGACGTCCATACTGCCTTTGTCAGCGCCTGCAACGACGACATTGACCTGCTTGTCGATCATCTTCATGCCTTCGCCCGTGCCATTGTCATCGCTGATCTTGATCATCTTCATTAACTTGTCGGGCAATTGCATTGCGATCTCAGTTTCACCCTGTTCGCTGCGGTCAGTGCCGTCGATCTTGAAATTGCGAGTCGTTTTTCCCACGATCACCATGCTCTGCACACCTGAAATTGCGGAATCACCGCCGATAGCCACGCGAGCTTTCTGGATCAAAGCAAGCCCCTTTTCATCAGACTTGAACGTCGCACCGACTTTATCAACCAGAGCGCCCAAGCCGACACAAAAAACCGTTACAAACAAAATAGAAAAAATAAACTTTTTCATAAGTAGCCTCCAAATTCTTGATTTCCTAATGAGCCAGGCTTTTTACAAGGAAACTTTCCTCTAATGATAGCAGAAAATGCCTGACTCTCATGATGGATGATAAGGCAGAGTTTTCTACAAGTGATTAAGAGGAAGCAAAGAATTTGTTAAGAATGTAAAATGTCGTTAAAAACTATGGACATTGCAAAATGGAAAATAGAGAATGAAATTCGATGAAACGTTCGTGGACTACAACTTTGCTTATCATCGGGTTGGCCGGGTTGCTCGTCTTGCTCGGAGGGCTGCAGTATGGTTGGCTTTCGCAGATAAACGCGTCGGAAAACGAAAAAGCCCATAAGCGCACGCAGGAACAGGCTGACCGTTTCGCGATGGATTTTAACCGTGAGATACAGAACGCGTATTTCAATTTTCAAACCGATGCCGAGACTTGGAGAAATAAAGATTGGGTGGCTTTTAACGAACGTTTTGATTTTTGGAAAGAGAAAACTGCCTATCCCGCGCTGATCAGTGAGTTTTATTTTTTCGAGACGAAGCCGGAAACGCCGCCGCTCGTATTTGATCGTGATAGCCGGTCGTTTATCACCACAGAACTAACGCCGGATCTTGACGCAATTCGGGCAGCATCCTTCGACGAAAAGACTTTCAAGCCAGTTGACGAAATTTCTCTTTCGCTTATTCTTCCTATCTATGATGTTGAACGTAAGCTCGCAAATATAGTAATTCGCAGAACTGCGACCGAGAGGATACCTCCGATGCCCGTGCCTCCTAAATTTGGCTTTCTCGTTGTAAAACTAGATCCAGCTACGATAAAGGACAAACTTCTGCCCGATCTGATCGCAAAATACTACCCTGATGATGAGTTTCGGATTTCTATAACTGATAAACAAAACAGCGCTATATTTCAGACGCCCTTAGACGGAGATCGGGACGCGACTGCTCCAATGCTCGATCTTTCGCCCGAAAACTTTATTTTCTATCAGAATAAAGACCTGATGAAGTCCGTCGAGGGCGAAAAACGTCAAGCGGTTGTTTTGAATTCCCGTGTCGAAAGCCACACGATGAATCACACGGCAGGAGATGAAGAAAATGGAACCGTAAAGATAGAGATCAAAAAAGACCTTTCACCGCGAACATCAGTTTTTACGACGACTGCAAAAACTTCTGCGCGTGAAGACAGTCCGTGGACGCTTGGGGTTCAACATTCGTCGGGTTCGATCGACGCATTTATGGCGAGCACTCTAAGGCGAAACCTCGCCATCGGCTTTGGCATTTTATTCCTGTTGGCCGGAGCCATTGCCGCGATCATTATTTCTGCACAGCGCGCCAAAATACTCGCACAGCGGCAGATCGATTTTGTCTCGTCCGTTTCACACGAATTCCGCACGCCGCTCGCTGTAATATATTCTGCGGGGGAAAATCTTGCCGATGGTGTTGCAAAAGAAAACGCTCAAATTTCCCGTTACGGCGATCTGATCAAGGGCGAAGGCAAGAAGCTCTCGTCGATGGTCGAGCAGATATTGGAGTTCGCCGGAGCGAACGCCGGCCGGCGACGGTTCAATTTTAGCGATACTTCGGTCAATGAAGTTGTGGATGGCGCGATAGCCGAATGCCGTCCGCTTATAGATGAAAAGAATGTCGCGGTCGAGATGGATATTCCGATGTCATTGCCGATGATCAGCGTCGATAAAGCTGCTCTAAGCCAAGCAGTCCAAAATCTTATTATCAATTCGATTAAATACAACAATGGCGATGCATGGCTGCGTGTTTTTGCCGAGAATGGTGACGGCAAGGTGAAAATTTCTGTCGAAGATCACGGCATAGGCATCGCAAAAAAAGATATTAGCTCCATCTTCGAACCTTTCTATAGATCGAAGGAAGTCGTCGATGCTCAGATTCACGGCAATGGCCTTGGCTTGGCACTCGTGAAACAGATAGTTGAGGCTCATGACGGACGTGTGTTTGTTTCGAGCGAGATCGGAAAGGGAAGTAAGTTTACGATCGAATTGCCCCAAAGTTAGCCACAGAGACCACAGAGAACTTTGAGAAATTAATCTCATTTTTCTCTGTGATCTCTGTGGCAAATATCTTATGAACATTCTCCTCGTCGAAGACGAAAAAGGCCTCATCATTACGCTGACCGACCGTTTGGTGAGCGAAGGATTTGAGGTGACTTCGGCAAATGACGGTAAAAAAGGTTTCGACGCTGCAGTTTCAGGTAATTTTGATCTGATCATTCTCGATGTAATGTTGCCGAAAAAGAACGGATATGATGTCTGCCGAGACCTTCGGCAAAAGGGAATTAATACGCCCATCCTAATGCTCACTGCCAAGGGCGAGACTATCGATAAGGTACTGGGGCTGAAACTCGGAGCCGACGATTACCTGACAAAACCTTTTGAAGTGATCGAGCTTCTTGCGCGCGTCGAGGCA
>CAZUEI010000058.1:0-3198 GCA_964618985.1 uncultured Chloracidobacterium sp. | reverse complement strand
GCCTGGCTGCGGCAAAAGCTCGAAGAAAATCCCCGCCATCCGCATTACATCCAAACTGTGCATGGTTTTGGTTACAAATTCACTGAATAAGGAACCACATAGAGCACGACAGCGATGTAATGCAGAATACTGCCTGCGAGAATGAACACGTGAAAGATAGCATGATTATGCGGGATACGATTCCACGCGAAAAAGATCACGCCTATTGTATAAGCTGCTCCACCGGCGATGACAATCGCGATGGCGGTTGAGCCGAGAGCTGCCAAGAGCGGTTGTATCAAGACAACACCGACCCAGCCCATCACAAGATACGAAACTACCGATACGGCAGGCCAACGGTCGCGCATTATCAGCTTTGCCAAAATGCCAAGCAAAGCAAATGCCCAAATCGTTATCAACAAAGTTTGCCCAAACTCTCCCTTGATGATTACCAGCACAAAGGGTGTATAGCTGCCCGCGATCAGAAGATAAATGCCGCAGTGATCGGCGATCTGCATCTTTTTCTTACGGCCGGCGGTAATGGTTCCATGGTAGATCGTCGAAGCCGCGTACAGAATGACAAGCGACAAACCATAAACGCCGCAACCGACGAGAGAGAGTGTGTCACCTCGAAGACCGGTGAGTATGACAAGCACAACAAAGCCTATGACGCTCAGCACAAGCCCAAAGCCGTGCGTGATCGTGTTCGCAAGCTCTTCAACAGGCAATGAGCTTAAGTGTGCCTTTATCACAATGGTTATCTCAACGAAGTTGAACGCTCAACTAAAATTCCGATTCCGAAGTCGATCGGTGACGGCGTGCCACGCCCGAGGAATAAGCCGCTTCTTCAACCCTGGCGGCGACGGCCTCACCGACACGGCGGTCGAATACAGAAGGAATGATGTAATCGGGATGCAATTCCTCGTCCGTGATGATCTCGGCGATGGCGTTGGCGGCGGCCAGCTTCATCATCCCGTCTATTCGGGCGGCACGGCAATTCAATGCACCGCGAAAGATGCCCGGGAAGCAGAGGACATTATTTATCTGGTTCGGATAATCCGATCTGCCCGTAGCCATAACCGCTACATGCCCCGCGGCGTCCTCGGGCATGATCTCGGGAACCGGATTTGCCATTGCAAAGACGATCGGATCCTTTGCCATGTTCATGAGATCAGTTTCGGTGATAGCCGCAGGCGCCGACAGGCCAAAGAAAACATCGGCTCCCTTGATGACTTCGTGAACGCTGCCTTTCTCACCGTCCGGATTTGTGTTGCGGGCATACCAATCCTTGACCCAGTTCATATTTTCCTTTCGGCCCTGGTAAATTGCACCGCTCGTGTCGCACCCGATTATGTTCTTGACGCCGGCGGCCATCACGATCTTTGAACATGCAACGCCCGCTGCGCCGATACCGTTGACGACGAGTTTGATGTCCTCCATCTTTTTGTCGACGATCTTGAGGGCGTTGATCAGGGCGGCGAGCACGACGACGGCTGTTCCATGCTGATCGTCGTGAAAGACGGGAATATTCAGTTCCTCTTTTAGCCTTTCTTCGATCTCAAAGCATCGCGGAGCTGAGATGTCTTCGAGGTTGATCCCGCCGAAGGCGACCGAGATGTTCTTGATCGTCTGAACTATTTCGTGCGGATCTTTTGTGTTCAGACAGATCGGGAAAGCATCCACGCCGCCAAATTCCTTGAACAGCTGACACTTGCCCTCCATTACCGGCATTGCCGCCGCCGGACCGATGTCGCCGAGGCCCAAAACAGCCGTTCCATCCGAGATGACCGCAACGGTATTTTTCTTGATCGTCAGCGTGAAACGTTTTTCCGGGTCGCGTGCGATCGCCTGGCAAACGCGGGCAACGCCCGGCGTGTATGCCATCGAGAGGTCAGCGCGTGTCTTGAGCGGCATTTTTGACACGACCTCGATCTTGCCGCCGAGATGCATCAGGAATGTGCGGTCGCTCACATTTACGACCTCGACGCCGTCAATGTCCTTGACCGACGCGACTATTTCTTTGTCCTGCGTTTCGCTCGCGGCGTTGACGGTTATGTCGCGTATCAAAAAGTCCTTGCCGACGCTGACGATATCGATGCCTTCGATATCACCGCCAGCCTTGCCGATCGCTGTCGTTACCTCGCCGAGCTTGCCCGGTTGGTTATGGATCTTGACGCGAAGAGTGACACTGTAACTGGCGTTAGGTGTTGGTTTGTGGTTCATAAGATGCGGAAGCCCGTACGTTAGTAAGGGCATAATAAATCCGTCGCAACAGAAAAGTATGACGAAAAAGACTGGTGAGGGCAAATAGGAGCATGTAAGCCCTTATTTTTTTGTTTTCAGGCTCAGGTAGTGATTTCTTTGATCCTTATCAAGCTTTTCGATCGAGTAGCGGAGCATGATGCGGGGCATGGCGGCGGCGTGTTTGTCAAGGAATGAGAGCAATGCCGGGCGATCAACGTCACCGGCGGCGCGGAGCATCCATCCAGCACCGGTCTGCACAAATTTTTCCGGATCGCGAACCAATATTTCGGCGATGGCAAACGTATCGTAAACCTGCTTTAGCTTCAGTATGAAATGCGCCGTCGCGACGATCGCGGTGCGGCGTTCCCACTGATCGGCCGAGAGGGCTAGTTTGTAAAGGATGTCGCGCGGTTTGTCGGCTAGGTATTGTCCGACGACGTAATAGGCCGCGAGATCGACGAGACCCCAATCGTTAATGCGGTCGTGGCGGCGGATGTAGAGCTCGTAAAGCTCGGCAAGGCGATCGGGCGAGCATTTCTTGCCCTTTGCACATTGCCCCATAATGCTCAAGGCGCCGACACGGACCTTTTCAATAGGGCTCTCCATCAGGAGTTCGATCTCGGCGACCGGCATCGCAGCGAACTCTTTGCCAAGCTTGAAAATCTCGCCCATCTTTACACCGCGGAAGTCAGCGTCCTTAGGGTCGGACCGCAGAGAGGCAAGGCGGGAGGTGAATTCTTTGGCAGTGAGGTTTGTCATAAAAGGAGCTAGCCACGAATTGCACGAATAACACAAATATTGATTCCTTTATTCGCGTCATTGGTGTAATTCGTGGCTAAAAATCTTATCCGGCTGCGGCGGCTTCGAGGTCGGCGATGATGAGCTTTGTCATCTTGAACATCGCCTGTGCGACGCGGTCAGCCTTTTCGCGGTCAGGGTCGGTGAGAGAATCCATCAGCATCTTCGGCGTGATCT
>CAZUEI010000057.1:0-9851 GCA_964618985.1 uncultured Chloracidobacterium sp. | reverse complement strand
TTAGCTCTTTCAACTCCGGCAGGTCTTTCAATTCCTTTTCGAGCCTCAATTTATCGATCTCAGGAATGGCGACCGAGAAATTACCGTTCTCAAATTGCGGCATCTTCCGCTTGCCCAGCGTTGCTTTAATATCTTTTTCGTCACCGTTACGAAGCACTGTGAGGGAAACTTGATGATCCGGTGCAACCTCCGAGATCAAGCGGGTCAGTTTACGTACGCTTGTGACCTCTTCGCGGTTGAAACGAACGATCACGTCGTTACTCTGAATGCCGGCAGCAGCCGCAGGCGAATTTTCCATCACCTTTTCGACCGCGACGCCTCGAACTTCACGCAGGCCGTATGTTGTAAAGTTGTCCTTATTAACCTCCTGCGTCTGAACGCCGAGATAGCCGCCTTCACCATCAAAAGACCATGCAAAAGCACGCGCGGCTTTCACCTTTTCCTTATCTTTTTTAGCCTCGGGCGCATCTTGCCCGATTGCGAGGATAAAGCTTGAAGTAACGATCAAAACAGAAATAAACGATCTAATGAGCATAAAAAACCTCCAAAATTTGCGTTTGAAATCTATAAATAGGGAGTTGTCTCTGAGCGTTTTACGCTGAAGATATCAGGTTTGTTGCGTCAATGGAGGGAAAAGGTTGCTTTACCCGTAGGAGTTTATCGTCTAATCTGTGGTTGAAGATTTGACATTAGCGTTCGGTCAAACTCCCAAGAAAACGTAGGAAAAACAACAAATAGTTGAGGTTGAGAACATTAGATGAAAAGAGTATCGATCTTCCTGATGTGTTCCGTAGTCGGAACGGCTTTAGCTTGCGGTCGAACCGAAATACGATCAGCCGGCAACATTCCGGCTGCCCCCGCCAATCAAAATGCGAATAATCTGGCGAAAACTGCCCCCGCTTGGCCCGATTCGCTCGATGCCGTGGTCGCGGCCCCCGAGAATCACAAGGTGCTCTTAGAAAATGACAATGTTCGGGTTTTGGACGTTACAGTACGTCCCGGCGAGAAGGAACCGCTGCATGGACACCGTTGGCCCAGCGTACTTTATGTCACATCTGAAGACGATATTAAGGATTATGATGCTGACGGGAAGATCATCTATGAAACTAAGACCGATCCAAATCCAATGAAAGTTCCATATACAATTTACATGGAACCTCAGGCCCCGCATGCGGTAGAGAATTTGAGCAAAAAACCGCTTCGTCTCCTTCGCGTAGAGCTAAAGCAATCGCAATAATAGGTGTTTAGGATAATTTTTGCAGTCTTTCCGCCGCGGCTTCCAGCGTTTCGTCCTTTTTACAGAAGCAGAATCGCACCATTTGTGAACCGAGCGACGGGTCGTGATAGAACGACGAGCCGGGTACGACCGCCACGCCGATCTCGCGGATGAGGTGTTTTGTAAATTCTATGTCATTTGCAAAACCGAATGCCGAAATGTCGCACATCACATAATACGCGCCTTCGGGGAAGTCGCATTTGAGTCCGGCGTTCTGCAATGCCGGCACAATAAAATCGCGTTTCTTTTGGTATTCACGCTGCAGCTCGTCGTAATAGCTGGGTGGCAGGCTTAATGCATAAGCACCTGCATGCTGTAGGCAATTGGCAGCGCCGACTGTCAGAAAATCGTGGACTTTGCGTATTGCCGATGTAATATCCGGCGGTGCGATGCAGTAACCAACACGCCAGCCGGTTACCGAATAGGTCTTTGACATCGAATTAACGACAACTGTTCGCTCGCGCATCCCGGAAATATTAGCCATGCATATGTGATCTAGCGGCTTGCCGGATTGACCGTTCGAAGCTGGCGCGCTGTAAAGTATGTGTTCGTATATCTCGTCGGTAAAACAGAGCGCGTCAAACTCCTTGCATAGGTCGGCAATGAATTCGAGTTCGTCCTTTGTAAAAACCTTTCCAGTCGGGTTGTTGGGATTACAGAGTATGATCGCCTTTGTTTTTTCGTTAAATGTCGCTCGCAGCTCTTCGCGGTCAAAAACAAAGCCGTTGTCGGTGCGATAGAGCGGGACATGTCTTGGCGTAGCGTCTGAAAGTATCGCGTCCGGCGCGTAATTCTCGTAAAAAGGCTCAAAGACTATAACTTCCTCGGTCGGATCGACCGTCGCCATCATCGCGGCGATCATCCCTTCCGTTGAGCCGCATGTGACGGTGATCTCGGTTTCGGGATCGAGGTCCAGGCCGAGAAACCACGTCGTTTTCTTGGCGATCGCGTCGCGAAAACTCTTGACTCCCCACGTGATCGCGTATTGATTATGGTCGTCCGCAATAGCTTCCATCGCTTTTTGCTTGATCTCATCAGGTGCGGCAAAATCTGGGAATCCCTGACCGAGATTTACAGCACCGTATTTAACAGCCTCACGCGTCATTTCGCGAATTACGGATTCTGTAAAACTCGCTGCTTTGCGGGAGATTCTGTGTTTTGAAGTTCTTGGTTGGCTCATATCCTGAAATTACATCGGACACCGTGTAACTGTCAAAGTTGATCTCATTTCCCGACGGCAACTGTCACTTCTGGCGTTACATCATAGGATTTACGAACATGCGGCTCTCAAAATGGTTGTTTTGGTGGCTCAGCTACGTTAAACTTGCCGATATAACATTGTTTCGAGGTTTTTTATGAAACTGAAATCTTTTTTTCTATCTAGCATTCTTCTTTTTTCAGGAATTATTGTTTACGCTCAAACGCCGGAAATTACCGTTAATCCGCAAGACTCGCCTTTGAGAGGTTACATGCTTGGGCCGGGCGACCAGATAGCGGGAAATGTTTTTGGTGAATTAGGATACGATTTTGTTGTCAACGTCGATGAGGACGGCATGATAGCAATACCGTTCATGAATAGGCCCATTGTCGCGCAATGCAAGACCGAGCGCGAGCTTAAGACCGAGATCGAATTGGAGATACGTAAATATCTCCGTGACCCGCATTTGAATTTCCGCGTCTCCGAAAAAAAGAGCCGTCCACCCGTGTCCGTCTATGGCGAAATTAACAAAGTGGCTGAGATCACACTAACGCGAGAGAGAACGCTGATCGAGATACTCGCAATAGCAGGCGGCGCCAAGGAACAAGAGGCAAGCGGTCTCGTTGAGGTCCGTCGGCCCCGGACGCCGTTGTGCATGGCGGACAATGACAAAGACAATTGGAAGTCCTCACCTACTCGGACGTTCAGGCTCGCCGATATAAACTCTGGCAAGGAAGACGCCAACCCAGTGATCTATCCCGGCGACATGATCCTCGTTCAGCGCGCGCCGCCGGTTTATATCACCGGTGAAGTCGTCGCGCCGCAGGGAGTTTTTCTGAAGGAGCGTGGACTTTCCCTTACCGAAGGATTGGCCCTTGTCGGCAATGTTCGTGCCGGAGCTAAAACAAAGGAAATAACGATTCAGCGGCTAAAGCCCGGAGCTTCACCGGAATCAAATGATCGAGAAATTATTTCCGCGAAATTTGATCTTATAAGAACAGGAAAACAAAAGGACATAATGCTTAAGCCGTTCGATATTGTTGTAGTTGATAAAGCAAAAGATCCAATCGGCCTTGCTATTCTAAAGACTGCGCTCAATGCGGGGAAAACCCTTGCATATTCAACAGCGAACGTCATCCCGGCTCGTATTGTTTATTAGTTTAGCTTTTAAGCGCTGTTGTAGATACCGTCAATAACTTGGCGGTATTTTTCGTCTATCACCCGGCGTTTTACTTTTAATGTTGGGGTCAATTCACCGTTTTCGACGGTAAACTCGCGCTCCAGCAGCGCGAATTTTTTTACTTTTTCAAATTTTGCGAGATTTGGAGTCATCGCTTCGATCTGTCGTGTGAAAAGGTCGAGTATCCGAGGATGCTGGCAAAATTCGCTTGGCGTCTTTATGTCGAGCTCCTTTAATTTTGCGTAACTTTCGAGCATTTCAAAATTCGGCACGATCAACGCTGCCGGGAACTTTCGCTCGTTGCCTACAAGAACTGCCTGATTTACAAAACGCGACGACCTTAGCATCTGTTCGATCGGCGACGGTGCGATGTATTTACCACCCGAGGTTTTAAAAAGCTCTTTTTTGCGGTCGGTTATGCTTAAAAAACCATCGTCGTCGATACTTCCGATGTCGCCCGTCCTGAACCAGCCATCTTCGGTAAAAGCCGCCTTGGTGGCTTCATCTTTTTGGTAATAACCGAGCATTATGCCCGGTCCGGTGACTTCGAGTTCACCGTCTGTGGCAACACGCACCTTAACATTGCGGATCGGTCTGCCGACTGTTCCGACACGCACAGCGGATGGATTATTTGATGAGATGACAGGTGACGTTTCGGTCAGACCGTACCCCTGCATTATCGAAATGCCGGCGCCGGTAAATATCAGAAATATCTCGTCAGGCAATGCCGCCCCGCCCGTAATGCACATTCTAAGTCGTCCGCCAAAAAAATCGCGCAGCTTCTGATACACGATCTTATCGGCAACGGCATGTTGAGTGGCTAGGGCTATTGGTATCGGTTCGGCGTTTTCCTTCAATTTTGCAAATTCCCTTGCGACATCTATCGCCCAATCGAAGATGATCTCATTAACGCGGCCCGCCTGTGCCGCTTTCAGACGCGCGCGTTCAAAAACCTTTTCAAAAATCCGCGGCACTCCGATAAAGATCGTCGGACGAACTTCTTTTAAATTTTCCGGGACCTTTTCGATGGACTCTGCATAAAAAACGCGCATTCCGTGATGGATATAAACATACATTCCGGTGCGTTCGAAAACATGCGAGAGCGGTAAGACCGAAAGCGAAATGTCCTGCCCGCCAAATGCATATTGCTCGCTGGCGTCGACCGTATTCGAGATCAGATTCGAATGCGTAAGCATCACGCCTTTTGGCTCGCCTGTCGTGCCGCTTGTGTAGATCAATGTGGCGATGTCCGACGCGGCAACAGCGTTTAGCATTTCGTCAATAAGGTTTGGTTCTTCTAGTTTGAGTTTTGTTCCAGCCGATTCTAACTGCTCGAATGAGATCACACATTCGTCGTCAGTTTCAGCCGGCGCAAACAGGATGAATTTCTTTATAGACTCACAGTCCTTTATCGCAGGGAACAGCTGTTCGTAAGTGTCATGATCCTGAAGAAAGAAAACTCTTGCTTGGGAATCATCAATAATATATCTAACCGACTCAGGCGCCAGCGTCGTATAAATGGGCACGTCAATCACGCCTGCAAACTGGCAACCGGCATCTGCCAGCGTCCAATCTGGCGAATTTGGTGCAAGAATCGCCGCACGGTCGCCATTTCTCAATCCCAGTGAGTGCAATCCAAGTGAGATGTTCTCAGCCCGCTCTATGATCTCGGCGGACGAGATCGTTTTCCACTCGCCGTCCTTTTTGAAGTTCAGCGCGTCGGGCAGATCAAACTCGGCGGCCGACCTCAAAAAAAGTTCCGGCAGAGTTTCGATCATTCCGCCAAAACACCTCCAAAGAATACTTTCAGTACTTCATCGGCCATCGGCTCGAGCGGATAAGATCTTTCGGAAAGCACCCAATTTGTCACCATCTCGTCAACTGCACCGTAGAATATCTTTGCCGCCACGATGGGGTTGATGTCACTGCGAAAATCGCTTGAGTGCTGGCCGGCTTCGATCGTTTGGCGAATGATGTCAAGATATTCGCCAAATCCCGCAGCCGAAAATTCCTGCATGAACTTGGTCGAGCCACGCAGTTCGACTTGAAAAACAATGGCCAGATCACGGTCAGACCCGAGTTTTTCCAGATGCAGCTCGGCTATTCGTTTGAGCCTTGCTTTTGGTTCGGCGATCGTTGCCAGCTCTTTTTTGCCCTCGGCAATAAATTCAGCCATTGCCCGGTCGAAAATCGAATGTAGTATCTCGTCCTTGCTCTTAAAATAGAGATAAACCGTGCCGTCCGCAATGCCCGCCTCGCCGGCAATGTCCGAGACCTTTGAATTAAAATAACCCGATCGCGCAAAAACCTTGATCGCAGCACGCAGTATGGCTTCACGTTTATCGGCGACGACACCTTTTGATGAACCGTTTGGAGCAGATTTGGGCATAAAGATGACTGTGAATGAATCGTCATTCAGTAAACACCTTTAGGCTATAACAAATATGAATTTGAAAGCAAGAAAAATAAGTCTTGGGAAAAGGTGTCGAATCTGAGGGGACAAATCGAAAATCAAAGTGGCGGAGAGGACAGGACTCGAACCTGCAAGCGCTTACGCGCGGTAGTTTTCAAGACTACTGCCTTACCAATTAGGCTACCTCTCCGCACCGCAAGTAGCGAATTAAAAATATACTGAAAAGCATGCAGATAAACAAATCAAAAGTTACTTAACAACCGCAGTTTTCGGCGCGAATTGTTTCGCAAGCTCGGCCTTTACAGCCTCGACGCCTTTGGTGCCCTGCACTTTGACAACAATCCCTCCCGACCGATCCAACACGTAGTGCATCGGAAACGGCATGCTTATCTCGCCGTTCTTATCCGGCGTTCCAAATTTGCTCAGGATCAAGGCCCCGGCATTGGGAATCACCTGATAATTAAAAGGGTGCTTTACGAGGAATTTCTCAAGCTCAACCTTGCTGCTGGCGGCCGGGGCGATAAAAACAACGTCTTTATTATTTATGTATTGGTTAACCACATTGTTTAGAAGTTTTATCTCTTCGACACAATTTGGGCAGTTGATAAACCATAGATTGAGCACAACAATCTTGCCCTTGAGTACGGCCGTATCGATCTTTGTCCCGTCCATCGTGAGCGCGGCAAAGCTCGGTTGCTGCTGAGCCGCAACCTGTGACGATATCTTGGTTTGAGCCGAGAGAGAGACGGAAAAGATCAGGAGAAAGGTAAAAAGCGATAAGTGCTTCATAACCCTTTTTGTAGATTCAAAAGGTGTAAATGTCAAGAATCGAAACGGAGATCACCGCTTCGACAAGGCATTGTCTATTGCGGCAGCTATCGGTTTGGCCTTGTCCCAGCCGTAGTCGTGATATTGGATCCGGCCCGATCTGTCAATGAGGTAATAGGAAGGATACGCAATGTTGGCGCGGCCATCCTCGTCGAGTTTTGAGTATTTGAGCATGAGGCCAAAACTGTTTGGCAGGATCTGGAAACTAAAAGTGTGATGTCTCAGGAAGGATCCGAGAATATTCTCATCTTCGGTCGATGCCGCGAGAAATACGACGTCCGATCTGGCATAGCTAGTCGCAAGTTGGTTCAGCTTAGGTATCTCGCTCACGCAGATAGGGCAGCGGGACGACCAGAACGTCAGGAGTACTACTTTGCCCTTTAATGACGCGAGAGTAACGGTCTTGCCCTGCGTAGCGACGGCTGCAAAATTTTCCGCACGCCTGCCGTTTTGCGCCCAGACAGACACCGAGACAATAAGAATAAAGAGAGTTACTAATAAAGATCGCATGATTTTAGACTCGGAGCGCGGGAGCGAATCGGAATGACACCCTACTATTAAAACACATTGCGAATAAAGGTTCGATTCCAACGAATTGGAAGGCTTTGTTGCCGTTCAGCAAGTTTGGTTGCAAGAAGCCGTAAGCACCAAACCCATATGTTAAAATCGCCGCAATGCTTTTGGAATCGATCGAAGTCAAAAACTTCCGCAATTTGAAGGGCGAGATCGCGTTTTCCGATCGCCTTAATATTTTCGTCGGCGAAAACGGCGCCGGCAAAACGAACTGGCTCGAGGCGGTAGGTGTACTCGCGTCTGCGCGGTCTTTCAGATCGGCAAAATTGCAGGAAACCATCAATTTTGACTCGGATTTTTCATGGGTTCGTGGCCAGGTTCGCGAATCTCCAGAAATCGTGCGCGAGTTAGGGGTCGGAATAAAAGGCAACACCAAAACGCTCTCGGTAAACGGCAAAAAGGAAAGTGTCCCAAGTTATCTTGGCCAGTTGCACGCGGTCGTTTTTAATTCAGATGAGCTTGAGACCGTTCGTGGGCTGCCCGAAGCCAGAAGGCGTTTTCTGGATGCCGGGATCGTCTCGCTCCATCCGCCGTTCGTCCAGGTTTTTGCAGATTATAACCGCGTAATAAAACAAAAGAACGCACTGCTTCAAGCCGCAAAGGAAAGCTCCGAAAAGCTCGAAAAGACGTCCGAACGGCTCGAACCGTGGAACAGCCAGCTTGCCCCGTTGGCCGCCAAGATCCACAAGGCTCGCGTCCGTTTCATCGAAAGGATCAACGAAGTCCTAGAAAAGAAGCTTTTTGGTCGTGAAGAACTGTCTGTTCGCTATCTCTCAACTCTTGAAGGCAAGGGTGATCTTACGGATTACAAAAACCTTATGACGGAGCGTTTGTCGCTGCGTGTACAAGCCGAGGTCGCTGCCGGCCACGCTCTCATCGGCACACATCGCGATGATATGGAACTCAAATTCGACGGCCATGACATCAGGAAATTCGGCTCTGCAGGCCAGCAGCGAAGTGCCCTCCTCCTGCTCCAGCTTGCGAATATCTCCGTTTTTCACGCCACACGAGGTGAATATCCACTCTTTTTGATCGACGACATAGACGCTGAGCTCGACTATAAACGCATTGGAAAATTACTAGAATTTCTCGAGGGCAAAACACAAACCTTTGTGACAACGTCAAAGGAAAGTTTGGTCGAAAGATTCGGTGCCGGAGCGAGCGTTTTCAGGGTGGAAGCTGGCGTGGTAAAAATACTGTGAAAACAAGATTTTTATTGGCTTTCCGTGCTGTCTTAATTCCTTTAAAAATGGTAAAATGTCTTTTTGGTTCAATACCGCACAATTTTCAATAACATATTTTAGAGGTTAGTTATTTTGGCTAAAGCAAAACAGGAATACGGGGCAGATCAGATAACGGTTTTAGAGGGCCGCGACGCAGTGCGCAAGCGTCCGGCGATGTATATCGGCTCGACGAGCGAGATCGGGCTGCATCATTTGGTTTACGAGGTGGTTGATAATTCGGTTGACGAGGCTCTCGCGGGTTATTGCGACACCATCGAGGTGTTTATCCACATGGATAATTCCATAACGGTCGTCGATAACGGCCGCGGGATACCGACCGACATTCACAAGCAGGAAGGCCGTAGCGCGGCTGAGGTCGTGATGACGATTCTTCATGCAGGCGGCAAGTTTGACACGAATTCCTACAAGGTTTCAGGTGGATTGCACGGCGTCGGCGTAAGTTGCGTCAATTTTCTGAGCGAATACCTGCGATTAGAGATCTGGCGCGACGGTGCAACACATGAGATGGAATTCGAGGCCGGAATACCGGTCGCGCCGCTCAAGCAGACCGGAACGACAACAAAACGTGGGACAAAGATCACATTCCGCCCGGATTCGAGCATTTTTGAAACTACGACCTACAGCTTTGAAAAGCTGTCCGAGCGGCTTCGCGAAAAGGCGTTTTTGAACAAAGGCATCCGCATTTTTATCAAGGACGAGCGTGACGAAGGCGAAAAATCGCACGAATTTTATTACAAAGGCGGCATCGCTGAATTTGTCAAGCATCTCAACAAAAACAAAAGCCCGTTGCACGACGAACCGCTTTATTTTGAGCAAGTTTCGGACGATCTTTCGATCGAGATATCGATGCAGTATAACGACAGCTACGACGAAAAGATCTTCTCGTTTGCTAACAACATCAATACCGTCGATGGCGGTACGCACCTTTCCGGCTTTCGTGGTGCGATAACGCGAACGATCAATAATTACGCGGAAAGCTCCGGGATGACCAAGAATGCAAAGGTCACGCTATCGGGCGACGATGTGCGCGAGGGTCTGGTCGCCATCATCAGCGTCAAGATCCCGCAGCCGCAGTTCGAGGGGCAGACAAAAGGCAAACTCAATTCACCGGTCAAAGGCCCGGTTGAGTCGTTCCTGAA
>CAZUEI010000056.1:0-9858 GCA_964618985.1 uncultured Chloracidobacterium sp. | reverse complement strand
GGCTACCGACACCGAGTTCAGCGTTCGTCGCTCTGATCGCAACATCAACAGCCATATCCTTGTTGGTTTGATTCTGAACAACAACCGGCAGATCGACCTTATCGCCAAAGTTCATAAATCTCGGAGCACTTGGGCGAACCATCAGCGGCTGTTTTGCAGTGATAGTCGCTTCCGATTTGCCAAAGCGCTTGCCGTTGTCAACCGAAACCGCAGTAATTCGATACCGCGTCAAATTGTCAGGAAGTTTGATGTCAATGACAGCTCGGCCGTTCGAGTCGGTTTTGAGTGTCGGAGACCATAATGCTAACGCATTGAAATTCTGTCGGAGATTGATCGGCGGTTCAGGAGCCCCGGCATCTCGGTCATCTTTTGCTTCACTCGCTACTGCGTCTGCCGTTATCTCATTTCGCTGCCCTCTTTGCATCGGGGCAGCGGCTGATTTTGCCATTGCGCGACCGTTTGCGAGACCGCCAACTGCTCCGCCATACTCCGCTTCAAATCCGGGTTTTGGAGGTGGAGGAGGATTTTTAATGTCGTCTGGATTTCCCAATAGAATATCCTTCCGCAAGTGATGATCCGTTGTTCCGGTCGAGCGGGCCGTATAAAAAGTATCCGCCGGATCGCCAATTACATATCGTGACAATGCAAGAACGCTTTCATCGACAACGACTACTGCGACCTCGCTGTTTGAGACGGGTTCGCCGTGATTGTCGGTGACAGCTACATTGACCTTTGTCTCGCCGCCGGGAGCAAGCGTTTTATCTACAGGTTCGGCCGAGACGGTCAGTTTGCGTGATGCGATAGAGATAGGCAGATTGATGTTGCCGCTCGCGAAGGCCGGACGCTGTGCGAGTTTTGGATCGATCTCGCCTTTGTCATTTGTTCGCGATTCCGAACCGACAAGATCGACCTGTACGTAAATATTAGGCAGATATTTTTCTTCGAGCGGTATTCTGAGCGTTATGGAAGAATCTTTCATCGTAAACCGCTTGGTTTTGACGATGCCGTCGCGCCGCAGCGTCAGAACGCCTTCAGCAGGCGTGAAAGGCGCTATCACTAGCAGATCCGCCACGTCGCCGGGCGCGTAATCTTTTTTGCTAGGAATTATTTGCGCTTCTTCCTGCTCGACATTGCGCTTCGGTGGCTGTTTGCCGCCGGGTACCCATACTGTCATCGTACTTTCGTTAAAACGCTCTTTGTCGTCCATCACGGTCGCCGTGATCGTATATTGTCCACCGCTTTTGGCGACGAAGGAGCACTTAGAAGCCTGAGTTGTGGACTTGATCGTGCACGTTTGTTCGTCCACGGTCACTTCCTGCCATGAGCCCTTATCGAAAGTCCAGTCCTTCAATACGGCCCTGATCTCAGCATCGCGGTTTGCGATCAAATTCCCGTCGATATCCGAAACGATAGATTCGATCTCGATCTTTTCCCCTTTTTGGACGAATGTTAGCGGTGTTTTGATTCCGATGTAGAGATCAGCCGGATGAACGAGCAGTGAAGTCGTGCTCGACCAAGTCTGCCGATTAACATCCATCACGGACGAGGCAGCCGAGATCGCGTATGGACGCGGAGGCTTGACCGATTCGAAATCGACCTTGAGCAAATGTTTGCCGCTCGCGTCGGTCACGCCTTTAAAAGTTTGCGTCGTGCCGCCGCCATAAGGACGGCCGCGCATTCCGCTCATTTCATAGTCGCCGTAATCGTAAACTCTCCACCACGGCGTCCACGTTCCGAATGTGTAATCGCTTCGATTGGGCGGCGTGTAATTTGTCGGCGATGCTGTTACTGTCCAGTTGGTTTCGGCGTTGGCGAGACCGCCGCCGGCGTAGTATTTTGCCTCGACTGACAACAATGCTTTGCCGCCAACAAAATGCGGCGCTTCGCTCTCGACCTTGCTAGTCACCTCAAATTCCGGACGACGAAATTCTTGTATCTGGAATTGGTGTGAATGGCTGCCGCCGGAAATGCTGCTGTTTGTCGAAAGATCGATCCGTGCATAGCCGAGATTGCCGTTGTCGGGAAGCGTGAATTTAAAATCGAAAGCGCCGAATGCGTTGAGATTGCCCGTGCCTTTCGCGATCTCGTTGTCACGGGCATCTTTGACGGAATAGGTCAGGCCGCTTGCGGCGTCTCCAAGTCCCTCAACATCGCCAAGTTTGCCCGCAGTGATCTTGCGGATATAGCCTTTGACGGCGACTTCTTCCTTCGGCTTATACATCTTGCGGTCGTCAAAAACGAACCAGCGAAGGTAGTCAGATTCACTCTTTTTGTACCAGTTGCCGCTGTCCTGCCAGTAATATTCAGTATTTTCGGGTAAAAATGCAGTGTCTTTTCCGCGTTTTGCGATCAAAAGATTTTGCTGTTGTGGTGGAGCATCCGGCAATTGCAATCGCAAAATGCCGTTAACGCCGGTGCGATTTGTTTGGGCCGCTCCGATCGGCTCGACGATGGCAGCAGAACCATCTGAACCAACAGACTGAATTTCACTGGCATTAGGCCCGCCTTTGCGCTTAAGCCATTCCCAAACTGTTGCAACGAAACCCTTGGGTTCTTCATTTGTCAGCGACGACTGATCACTTACCACCGCCTTACCATTCGGATAGATCGACAGATCGACACCGGCAAGCGGTTTGCCAGTTTTGAGTTCGGTCGCAAAGCCGACCAATTCGGTATTATCGACAAACGCGTCTAGCCCGATCTGCGTTGCCTGCAGCCACGTGAGAATGCGCGTCCTGTTGTATTTGTCGCGTCTAACAGTTGGTTCAATATCGACAATGACATTGCCAAAACCGCCATCGAGTGCTTGGCTGATATCGACTCGGGTTTCGACCATTTCGTCCGGCTTGCTTGCGACAGGCACGATCTTGTCCGCGACAAAACGGCCCGGGATCGTCGGCCGTTTACCGTCGTCATAATTTATGTGACGGATGTAATTCTGATAGGCGCTCCAGTCCTTTGGTTCGACTGCATAAAGGCGTACTTTAACGTTATTAAGGTTTGTCGAATAGATCGAAAAGGTCGGCTTCGCGGTGGGGTCAAGGACAGTCATAAAACCGCCCTGCGCATAAAGGTTTGTCTCCGCTGAGCCGACTTTTATCAATGCCGTTGCAGGCTTGCCGAGCGCTTGGCCGAATATGTCGGAGATCGATCCGTCAATTGTAATTTTGTAAGTTGTTCGGCCTTTTTTATACCCCTGAAAATAGACATTATTGCCCGACGGATAAATGCTCAGCCCTTCGACCGGCGGCTCGATCTTTACCATTTCTTTGGTAAATTTTGCGGCGTCGAGCGGGTTGTTGAATTCCATATACCACGCGTCGAACGGCGAGCAGGTGGGGCTGTTGCGGTAGTTACAGTACCCACCTTGAAATGTTAGCGGGTTGTAGGTTTGAAAACTGAAACTCTGTGGTTTTAAAGTTGTCAAAGGCCCTTCTGCTGACGGCGTGCCTTTTTCGACCGTAACTGTGATCGTCGATGCCGGCGGCAATGCGTTGTCAGTCAAACCGTCTGAATTTACGGCGCGAAAAGCGATCCATCGCTTCGGCTGCGCCTGTTTTGCGTAATACGAAATAGAGCCGTCGGCATCGATCTCTACCTGTGTCGCGAGCCTGATCGGCAACTTTTTGCCTTGCCCCGAAGCTGTTATCGTTCTCAAAACCGCTTCCGGATTGATCTCCTGATCGAACGAGATGAACATCAGAGCGTCGCGTTTCACTATTTGGTTTTGCGGAAACATCTGCTCGACCTTTGGAGGCGGAGTCGTGAACGTCCAGACCACATCCTTTTGCAAAACCTGACCGTTAGCTGATCTCGTTCCGGCCGGAACGCGGGCGGTAAATTTCGTCGACATGGGAAAACGCTTCGTCGTATCGAACATGAGCGTCTTTGTCCCTAACCAACGCCAGCGGCCCTCGACCTGCGGCGTCAATTCGACCGGAGCGTATTGTGCGGCCTGCTCCTGCGAAGTGACGGCAACCATCGGCTGCGAAAACGTCACGCTTAGGTCAGGCGCGAGCGGCACTTCGCCCTCAGGTGAATAACGAACAACCTGCAAAGTTTGGCCCGAAGTGTTGATCTTAGGCGTGCCTCGCATTTCGTCAGATGGGAACTTTACGGGTATTTTGTTTCCGGTCTTTGGAGCGGGCAGAGTGCCGATGCGTTTTGCAAATTCAGTCTTGTCGTCCGGCGAAGGCTTTATTTCGGGGATTCGTTTTAACAGGCTGCTCGCATCGCCCTCAGTCAAAGGATCGGTCGTGGGAAGCTGTTGCTTGACACGAGTTTCGGCACCTTCAACGCCTTCGCTAAGCCGGAATTTGAGGCCATCGGGAATATCCTTCATTTTTTGTTCCATAGCTTTTCCGATGACCTGCGCATTTGCGGTCATTCCTGCCGGAGCAATAAAAGTAATATAAATTGAGAGCAATACAGCCCAGGTTGTGAGTTTTTTCATCTTTGATCCTCTAGTACGCGGTCAACAAGTCGATTTTAGCCCAAGTATTTTTTCTCAACTAACCGCTTTCACAAGAAAGCGGCTGTTTATGTGTTTTGAACGCTTCGATGTCGGAAAACTTGCGATTGATGTATCGCGCGCCTGATTTTGCTGTTAACTATTATGTTTTTCCTGTTATACTGTTTCGGAATTTGCAACTTTGCATTTTTGCAGTTCGTAAGGTTTTTGGCTGGTGGTTGTTTAATACAATTTTTTTAGGAGCAGGTAGATAAAATGGGACTGTGGCAGAGAATAACAAGAGTGTTTAGAGCGAGCACCGGAGCCGCGATTGACAAGATCGAAAATCCCGAGCTGGTGCTTCAGCAAACGATCCGCGATATGCGCGATCGTGTGCCGGAACTGAATAATTCGGTTGCTCAGGTGATGGCGACGGAACGGCTTTTGCTAAAACAGAAGGAAAATCTGTCGACTCAGGTCGTTGAGTTGGATTCTAAGATCAAAGCGTCGGTCAAAATGGGCCGCGACGACATCGCGACCGCATATATCGGCCAGCTTCAGCAGGCGCAACAGGACCTTGAACGCACAGGCGCCCAAGCGGAGCAGGCTCAATTGTCTTCAAAACAAGCTCTAAAGGCTCGTGACAACTACGTCCTTAACATGAAAAAGCGCACTGCCGAAGCTATACAGCTTATCAGCGCCGCTAAACAGGCCAAGCTGCAGGAACAGCTTGCACAGACAATGGAGGCTTTTAATATCGGCGACGATGCATCCACTTTTAATGAAATGCGTGAAAAGATAGACCGCCGCGTAGCCGCCGCCGAGGCAAAACTTCAGCTTGGAGCTGCGTCGGTTGATACCCAGATGCAGGACATCGAGAGGGAAGCGATGGACATTCAGATGCAGGACAAACTGCTCGAATATAAGCAGCAGATGGGAATGCTCGGTGCAGGAACCCCGCCCGCAAGCAAGCAGATCGAAGCGGGTGCCGATGTTCACGAAGCAGAGATCCTTGAGATCGACCCTGCTAATGAAAAAAGCCATTCCAACTAGGAGAACTTAACCGAACGCCGACACCGCAGAATGCATCTAGTTAGTTGATATGGCTGATCTAGCAAAATACCGGCAGGACATAGAGAAATTTAATTCAAGCTACGCCCAGGCAGCTATAAAAGAGCCCGTCAATTTTTGGGGCCTCGCCGGTTTTCTTGTCGCCGCCGCTTACACAGGCAGTGTAATTCCGCTCCTAATTGCCCTTGTCTGCGAAGCCGTCTATCTAGTCGTTGTGCCTTTGCTACCTTCATACCGTCAAATGGTGAACGCTCGCGAAAAAAAGCGTCTTATGGACGCTCATGTCGCCGGCCGCGAAAAACTGATCAAATCCTTTACGCCCCGCGAACGCGAAGCCGTCGAGTATCTTCGCTGGGTGGCAACGAAGATCCAGGATGACTACAAGACATTCGCCGGAGCACGGGAACTGCCGGGCAATCTAAAGGCTCTTGACCAGCGCTGGGAAGATTTCGTCGATCTGCTCGATGTATATCGCCGCCGCAAACAGCATCTCAAATCGATCAACCGCACGGCGGTCCACAACCAGCTTTCGCAGGCCTTCCGGGCAATGGAAGCCGCGACCGACGAAAAGACAAAACGCATCCAGCAGACAAACGTCGAGATACTAAAACGCCGTGTCGCGTCATTTGACGAGATCGAGCGCAGCGTAAAACTCGTCGAAGGGCAGCTCCAGTCCATTGAAAATTTTTTTGAATACCTCAAAGGCGAAATCGTTACGATCTCGACCCCCGAAAAATTCTCACTTCTTGATTTCGAGCAGTTGTCCGATTCGATCGCGATGACAAAACAAATGCTCGACGCCACCGCCGACGAGGTCGGCGCCCTCGACAGCTACAACCGCGAAATGGGCAATTACGAACTCCTGCCCGGAACAAAGTAAATTACGCCCCAATCGAAACAACTTCCGTATCTGCCGTGGATTTATCCACGGGAACATGTGTAAATCCACAGACCGGCCTACCCTCGCGGGTTAAACCCCGTAAATAAAGGTTCTCAACTGGCACAAAGGTTGCGTCTTCTAATAGAGAAACCACCATGAAAAACTCAAGAAATGGTGGTAAGGAGGAAAATATTATGCAAAGGAGGAAGTATATTTCATATTTTTGCGCGCTTGCGATCCTAATTACGGCTGGTGGATATGCCACCAGCGTCTTCGCTGCGCCTAAATTCATCGCGGCATTGAATTCATCACAGATGGTGCCGCATAACTCATCAACCGGGCGCGCGTACTGCCGTATAAAGTCTTATGACTGGTTTTCCGTTAACCTGGAGTGCAGTTATTGGGGATTGTCATCAGACTTGACGACGGCAGATGTCCTGATCGGCAATGCGGGGCAGATGGGCAGCGAGGGTTGCATCTCAAAACAGTTCAACGGAACGCCTGGAACGATCGGAGCGTTTACATTGGCCTGTGGCCCCGTTTGGGACGTTCCAACCAGGCTTCTAAGAAAGAATCTGCACGTGGTGATCAAATCAGTTAACTATCCCAACGGCGAACTTCGCGGCCAGATGAAGATCGTAGCGATGGACAATGACCTGGACGGCGACGGTCAGTCTGACCCGACGATCTACCGAGCCAACGAGAACTCCGCTTATGGACGTCACAGTATGGACGCTGACACCCAGAAGTTCGAATGCGCTGCGTGGACCAGTAATCCTTTTCCACCATTCTTTGCGGATTTTGATGGCGATGGACTTGCTGATTTCGCATATACGTATATTCACAACATTTTTTCAAGCGGCCAGTTCGTCACGATCTATACAAGGAGTATCGATGGGATCATAAAAGAAATACCGTGGGGCGATTATTGGCTCAACGACAAACGCGTTTATGCCGATTTTGACGGCGATGCAGCAATGGACATTGCGGTGTTTCGGCAAAACACCGGTGTTTGGTATATCCTGCAAAGCTCTGACCAAAAGCCACGCTACGAATGGTGGGGAAAAGCGAATGATACTCCATGTGCGGCGGACTATGATGGTGACGGCCGTACTGACCTGTGCGTCGCTCGCCGCGAAGACAGTTACTGGGCGTGGCACATTCGATATAGTTCGAACGGCACGTATAATAAGTTTTTCTGGGGCCTGAGTACTGACACTCTGTACCCAGACACACCTGCTGACGTAGATGGCGACGGTAAAACTGATCTGCTGGTTGGGCGGAGTTTCTTGAATGGCCAGCTCTTGCGTGAATTCTATGTTCGCCGCAGTTCCGACGGCACAATGTACTACATTCAGTGGGGTTTGTGGTCCGACAGAGTTCGGATCGGCGATTTTGACGGTGACGGCCGGACCGACTTCGCGTCTATCAGGCAGATCAACGCTCAGTTCGCCTGGTTCCTGAGTTCCGGCGGGGATATGTTCTATTGGGGTAAAACCGGAGATCAGTAATACTTCACGAAAGTCCAATATCCGAATGGGGCCGGGCACGACGCTCGGTCCCAGGCTTTGCGTCTTAGCGTTAAAAATTCCTTAAATCTCGACAAACTGCTACGCTTCAAACCCCTCGATCTGAACCCCAGCGGCGGGTGGTGGCGGAGGTGGCGGTTGTGTTTGCGGGACATGTTCGCTGTTAGCAGGTTCGGTATTAAGGTCGTTGATCATCAGCGCTAGGTTATTTGCATTCGAAGCATATGCAAGAGCGGTGTCACGCGTGATCGTGCCGGTTCTGAGCATCTTCTCAAGCTCGAGGTCAAATGTCTGCATGCCTTCGATCGCGCCGTCCTGCATAGCGTCGGTGATCGAACGTCCCTCTTTTTCACCTTTCTCGATATATTCGCGGGTTCGCGAATTAGACACGAGTATTTCGATAGCAGCGGCCCGGCCGCCCCCGACCTTCGGCATTAGCCGTTGCGAAATAATTCGGCGAAATGATTGCGACAACCGGGTTCGTATCGCTGCTTCCTCAGCCTTTGGAAAGACGCCGATTATACGATCTATCGTCTTTGCGGCATCGATCGTATGAAGTGTTGACAATACAAGGTGGCCTGTTTCGGCGGCTTCCATCGCAACTTCGATCGTCTCACGGTCTCGCATTTCGCCGACCAGGATCACCTTTGGAGCCTGGCGAAGCGCAGCTCGCAAAGCAAGCGCAAAATCAGGTGTGTCGGAATGTAGTTCTCTCTGATGAATAGTAGAAAGTTTGTGGTCGTGGATGAACTCAATGGGGTCCTCGATCGTGACGACGTGATACTTTTTCGTTGTGTTTATGAGATCGATCACTGCCGCCAGAGTGGTGGATTTACCGGATCCGGTTGGCCCGGTGACCAGAACGAGTCCGTTCTTGAGTTCGGCAGCACTTCGAACTGCTTCGGGCAGGTTCAGATCCTGCCAGTTTGGCGGTTTGGTCGGGATCACACGCATGACGATCGCGACGCTGCCCCGCTGGCGGAAAATATTCACTCGAAAACGGCCAAGCCCTGCGACGCCATATGAAATGTCCGCTGAACCTTTCTTCTCTAACGTTTCCAAGCCCTGATGGTTACCGGTCAGCATCAGATCGGCCATCGTTTTGATCTGCGGAGGCGTGAGAGATTCGAGGCCGGGAATCGGGACGCCCTGAAGATCGCCGGTGAGTTCGACCTGCGGCGGCCGGCCGGGCGAGAATATCAGGTCGCTTACCTTGCTATCGACCGCGAGCATCGCTTTAAGTATGTTATGAAACGCCTGTGAAGCCTTGTCGTTTTGCGGGCTTGGAGTTGGCGCAATTGTGGTTTGTGAATCTTCCATCATGTTTTTTGGCTGGTCAGTGCACCTGAGAGGTGCGTCGGACAGGTATGAGTTGGCTGGGCCACAAGAAAATGTGACCCTCTTAGGGTACTACATTTTAGTCGCTCAGCGCAATTAAATCGCGCCGCCTGCCCAGCCTCAAAGACTCTAGTAAACCCAACGATTTCAGGAAGGTATGTTGCTTATATGTCGTCGCATTGTTTGTCATTTCCAACTGCGAACCTTTTCACGGTCATGTGATAAATCCCGCACTTCTACCACTGAGAGTCCTGCAAAAACAGGCACCCATTCGGCACGGAAGTTGCACTTTTTTCCTTTGGGGTTTGTTTAAAATCACTCCCCAAGTTAGATTTGGAGGAAAAATTTATGAAACGGAGGTATATTTGTTGTGTTTTTGTGACCATATCAGCTTTATTGATATGTTTGTGGGCTGAAAGGCCCACATTTGGTTCGCCGCATCCAAAGTTTGTTGCGGCATTATCGTCGGATCAGATGGTTCCACCCACCGCCTCAGTGGGGCGGGCCACTTGTGATCTCACGACGTATGATCTTGTTAATCTGAACCTAAATTGCCGTTATTCTGGATTAACGTCAAACCTCGTAACGGC